>JAQGMU010000055.1 GCA_028292195.1 Ramlibacter sp.
CCTGGCTGTTCGGCGGCGTCGACATGACCAAGTGGATTGCCTTCAAGGCAGGCCAGCCCGAGCAGTTCAGCGCCTTCATGGCCAAGGGCCGCGAGGAATGCGGCCTGTTCGAGCGGCCCTTCGTCTCCTGGCGCAATGACGTCGCCCTGTTCATGGGGCCGCGCCAGTCCGGCTACTCGTCGCTCGACGTCGACTACCTGACCGCCGTCGAAGTGCGCTCGCATCGCGCCATGGCCGCGCACCTGGAGTACTACCGCAAGAACGCGCCCGGCTTCGAGGACGCCTACATGATGCTGTCGGCGCCGCAGATCGGCGTGCGTCACGCGCGGCGGCTCACCGGCGTCAGCTCGGTGCTGCGCAGCCGCTGGGCCGAAGGCACCGCACTGCCCGACGAAGTAGCGGTGACGCCGGCCGTCTCGCCCAAGTTTCCCAACATCTCCATTCCCTATGGAGCCTTGGTGCCCGAGAAGCTCGACGGCCTGCTGGCCGTCGGCCGCCACATCTCCTGCGACCGCAATTCGCACGGCTTCATGCGCGAAATTCCGCAGTGCTGGCTGACCGGCCAGGCCGCCGGCGTCGCCGCCGCGATCGCGGTGAAGCACGGCATCGAAGTGCGCACCGTGGACATCGACGAACTGCAGCAGGCGCTGCTGGCCCAGGGCGCGTACCTGCGCCCGCGCAAGGAGACCGCGGCGGCCGCGCAGGCGAAGGAGCAAGCATGCGCCTGACCGACGTCGAAAAGGCGATGCGCGACGGCCAGGACGGCCCGGCCATCGCCAAGGCCATGGACCTGTTGATCCGCTACGGCGAGGCGCTGGGCGCCGAGGCGCTGGTGGAAACGCGCAACGTCTGCGGCACCGTAACCGCGACCACGCCCTTCCTGCGCGACTTCGCCTTGCAGAAGGGCGGCCTCGACGCCGTGTTCAGCGAGTTCAACCTGGACAGCCAGGACGTTGTCGCCACGCCGAAGGTCAGGGCCTTCAGCTCGCACCTGCAACTGGGCTTCGATCCGCACCATCCGGTGGAGATGGGCATGAGCGAGGAGATCGTGCAGTTCTACAAGAAGAGCGAAGCCGCCGCCGCCAAGATGGGCGTGCAGATCCTCAACACCTGCACGCCCTACCAGGTGGGCAACGTGCCCACGCGCGGCGAGCACCTGGCCTGGATGGAATCGTCGGCCGTGGTCTACGCCAACTCCGCGCTGGGCGCGCGCACCAACACCGAGGGCCGCGAGAGCACCAGCTGCGCCATGCTGACCTGCCGCATTCCCGACTGGGGCTTCCACCGCGACGAAGGCCGGCGCGGAACGCTCGGCGTGCACATGGACATCCCGGTGGAGTCGGTCGAGGACTGGGGCCTGTTCGGCTACTGGATGGGCGACTGGGTGCAGGAGCGCGTGCCGGTCATCACCGGCGTGGGCCAGGTGCCCAACCTGCCGAAGCTCAAGCACTTCGGCGCGGCCGCGTCTTCGTCCGGCGGCGTCGAGATGTTCCACCTGGTCGGCGTCACGCCGGAGGCGAACACTGCGGAACAGGCCTTCGGCGGGAATCGCGCCCTGGACGTGCGCCACTACGGCGCGCGCGAACGCGCCGCCACGCTGGAGCGCATCAACGCCAACGGCAGCGAGCGCAAGGTCGACTACGTGATGCTCGGCTGCCCGCACTACACCATCGAGCAGATCTGGGAAGCGGCGCAGCTGCTGGAAGGCCGCAAGGTGCACGCGGACAGCGCGCTGTGGATCTTCACGCCGCGCGCGATCAAGGAAATCGCCACCCGCAACGGCTACACGCAGATCATCGAAGCGGCCGGCGGCAAGCTCATGACCGACAGCTGCTCCGCGATGAGCCGCGCGGTGCCGCCCGGCACCAAGGTCGTGGCACTCGACTCCGCCAAGCAGGCGCACTACCTGCCCGCCATCCTGGGCCTGGAGGCCTGGTTCGGCACCACCGCCCAATGCATAGACGCGGCCTGCACCGGCCACTGGAGCGCCGCATGAACACCGTTACTTCCGCGGAGACCTCAGCCGTCACGGCGCAGACCATCGTCATCCGCGGCCGCTGCGTCGTCCCCGGCGTCGCCGAGGGCGAAGCGCTGGTCACCACCCAGCCGATCTCCGGCTGGGGCGGCGTCGACCCGCGCAACGGCACCATCATCGAGACCCGGCACGAGCTGCGCGGCCAGAGCTTCGCCGGCAAGGTGCTGGTGTTTCCGGGCGCCAAGGGCTCGTCCGGCTGGTCGGCCCAGTTCCACGTGGCCCGCCTCATGGGCACGGCGCCGGCGGCCTGGCTGTTCAACCAGATGACGACCAAGGTGGCTTTGGGCACGGTGGTGAGCCATGCGCCGGCCATGACCGACTTCGACCGCGACCCGCTGGAGGTGATCCGCACCGGCGACTGGGTCAAGGTCGACGCCGACAACGGCATCGTCACGATCACGCGGAAAACATGACCGATCTGTAGGGTGGGTTTCGCTCCGCGAACCCCACCATTCACGCCAAAAAAGAGGAGCCAGCGATGGAGACAATCAACAAGCGCCGCGGCGTGCTGCACGCCCTGCTCGCCGCAGCCGCAACGCTGGCCATGACCGGCGCCCAGGCCCAGCCCGACCCCAACACACCGATCCGGCTGGTGGTGGGCTTCGCGCCCGGTGGCGCGGCCGACGTGGTGACGCGCATCATCGCCAAGGGCCTGGCCACCGAGCTGAACCAGCAGGTGATCGTCGACAACAAGGCCGGCGCCGACGGCATCATCGCGGCCACCGAAGTGATGCGCGCCCCGCCCGACGGCTACACCTTCCTGCTCGGGACCAACACCGCGATGGTGGCCGTGCCCTCACTGCGCCCCAACCCGCCCTACGACCCGTTCAAGGCCTTCACGCCGCTCAGCTCCGCCGGCGAGTTCTCGATGTTCCTGGCGGTATCGCCCAGGCTGCCCTCGGGCAACCTGGCCGAATTCCTGGAGCACGTGGCGGCCAACCCCGGCAAGTACAACTCCGCCTCCAGCAACAGCGCCGCCGAACTGGCGATGCTGCAACTGCTGGGAACGAAGCACGCCAAGGTGGTGAACGCCCGCTACAAGGGCGACGCCCAGGCGATGACCGACCTGGTCAGCGGCAACATCCACATGATGTTCTCCACCGGCACCTTGACGCCGATGTTCGCCAAGGAGGGCAAGATCAAGGCGCTGGTGACGCTGCTGCCCAAGCGCAGCCCGCTGATGCCCGACGTCCCCACAGCTTCCGAGCTGGGCATCGGCAAGCTGACCATCACGCCCTGGGCCGGCTTCTTCGGCCCGCCCGGGCTGCCGGCCGACCTCAGCGAAAAGCTGAGCGCCGGCCTGCGCGCGGCGCTGGCCCGGCCCGACGTGCGCGACCAGCTGGTCGGCCAGGGCTTTTCCGGCTACGGCATGACCCCGGCGGAGTTCAGCGCCTTCTTCCGCCGCCAGTACGACGGCTTCGTCGCCACCGTGCGCGAGAACAACGTCAAGTTCGACTGAGCATTCCCTGTTGACAACAAAGAGGAGACCCCTGAAGTGAAGAAACGAAACCTGTGTCTGTCCGCAATCGCGCTGGCCTGCGCCGCGGGCGCCCATGCGCAATCGAGCGTGACCCTGTTCGGCATCGTCGACGTCAACGTGGAGCATTTCCGCGCCGAAGGCGTCGGCTCGCTGAACGCCGTGGGCAACGGCGGCCTGTCGACCAGCCGGGTCGGCTTCCGCGGTGTCGAGGACCTGGGGGGCGGCCTGAGGGCCGGCTTCTGGCTGGAAGGCAGCATCAACCCGGACAACGGCACCGGCCGCGGCACCAACACGAACAACCAGGCGAGCGGCGCCGCACCCGCGGTGGCCGGCAGCGCCGGCCTGGTGTTCGACCGCCAGGCTTACGTCAGCCTGGGCGGCAGCTGGGGCGAAGTGCGCCTGGGCCACGACTTCGTGCCCAACCACTACAACAGCATCAGCTTCGATCCGTTCAACGCCAACGGCGTGGCGCGGGTCGGCGCCCTGACCTTCTCCGGCGCCGCCAGCGGCTCGCTGGCCACCGGCATCACCGCCAGCAACAGCGTCAGCTACTGGCTGCCGCCCAACCTGGGCGGCTTCTACGGGATGGCGATGTATGCGGCCGGCGAAAACCCGAGCGGCGCGGCCAACTCCAGCGACGGCAAGCTCATGGGCGCGCGCGTGGGCTGGGTCGGTGGCCCGCTCGAAGTCGCCGGCGCCGTCTCGCACACGAAGTTCGCGTCCACGGCCACCGTCGGCGACTACACGCACGCCAACGTCGGCGCCTCGTACAACGCCGGCTTCGCCAAGTTCTTCGCCCTCTACAACCGGGTGAAGGTCGACCTCACGGGCGGCACCGTGCGCAAGGACACCTGGGAACTCGGCGCCCACGTGCCGGTCGGCCCGCAAGGCCGCATCCGCCTGAGCTACGCCCGCCTGAACGACGGCAGCGCCGCCAGCCTGCTCAATGCCAACGGCAGCCAGCGCGCCAGCAACGACGCCACCCTGTGGGGCGTGGGCTACGTGCACGACCTGTCGAAACGCACCGCTCTGTACGGCACCTATGCGGAACTGAGCAACCACGGCCAGGGGACCTACGTCGTCTCCGGTGGCCCGGCCCCGCTGCCCGGGCGCAAGTCGACCGGGCTGGAAATGGGTGTGCGGCACGCGTTCTGATGGCGGCATGGTGCGCAGCGGAGTTGCGCACCATCCAAGTCCATAGGGATGCCCGGAGGGGAGAAACCCTTGTCCCTTGCGACGGGACTGACGCTGGCGGGCCGCTTGCCTACAGTCCCTGCAAGCCCACTCCCTGGAAAGCGATGGCGCCATGAACGATGCACGCCGACTCATCACTTTCGCTGCTTGCCTCTTCGCCGCAGCCAGCCTGCAGGCGCAGGAGCCCTTCCCCAACCGGCCCATCACTTTGGTGGTGCCGTTCTCGCCGGGCTCCACCACCGACATCGCGGCGCGCGCCGTGGCACAGAAACTGACCCAGCAGATGGGCAGCCCGGTCCTCGTGGAGAACCGCGCGGGCGCCAACGGCGCCATCGGCAACACCTACGTGGCGCGCAGCAAGCCGGACGGCTATACGCTGGTCATCGCGAGCGCGGCCACGCACACCGTGGGCGCGGCCCTGGCCAAGGGCTTGCCCTACGACCCGGTGAAGGACTTCGCCCCGGTCTCCAACTTCGGGATCATCGCGCCCATGCTGGTCGTCAATGCCGATTCCACCGCGAACACAGTGGACGACCTGGTGAAGCAGGCCAAGGCCGCTCCCGGCAAGCTGAATTACGGCGTGTCCTCGCAGACCTCGCGCCTGCTGGGCGAGATCTTCAAGCAGGCCACGGGCACGCAACTGGCCGACATCTCGTACAAGGGTCCGGCCGAAGTGGCACTGGACCTCATGACCAGGCGGATCGACATTTCCTTCGAGGCGCCGGGCGGGGTCCTTCCGCACATCCGCTCCGGCAAGCTGAAGGCGCTGGCGGTGATGGGCGCCAGGCGCTTCGGGCCGCTGCCCCAGGTGCCGACGGTGGCCGAAGCCGGATACAAGGACCTCGAACTGGAAGGCTTCGTCGGGGTGCTCGCGCCCGCCGGCACGCCACCCGCCGTGCTCGAGAAGCTGAGTGCCGAGATCGGGCGCGCGATCGCATCGCCGGAAGTGGCCCAGCAACTCGCCGGCATGGGCATGGACCCGCAGGCCAGCACACCCGCCGAATTCACCAGCAAGATCGCGCGGGATGTCGCGCGTTTCTCCGCGGTCGTCAAGGCCGCCGGCCTCGACAAATAGGTCGCGCGCCGAGGCACGCCGACACGCCAAGTCGGCGCCGGCCGCGAATGCCTCCGGCAGATCAGGCGCCCGCGCGGATATTGGCTGCTTGCGCGATCGCCGTGAAGCGGTCGATGTCGCGGCGGATGCGGTCCGTCGCTTGTTGCGGCGTGCTTGCCGCCGGCCGGATGCCCAGCGCCAGCATCCTCTCCCGCAAGGCCGGCTGGTTCAGCGATGCTCCTACCGCTTCGGAAACGCGGCGCACGATCTCCGCAGGAGTGGCCGCCGGTGCCGCCAGGCCGATGAAGAAGTTGAAGTCGAAGTCCGGCAGCCCGGATTCAGCCACGGTGGGCAGGTTGGGCATGGATTGCGGCCTGGGTTCGGACGTGATCGCCAATGCAAGAATGCGACCCGCGGAAGCAAGCGAGACCACGCTGGCCGGGTCGGCGAACATCAGGTCGATGTCGCCGCCGGCCAGTGCCTGCACTGCCGGGCCGCCGCCCTTGTAAGGGACGTGGAGCAGCTTGATGCCGGCCTGCCGGGCGAAGGTCTCGCCGGCGATCCGGAACGACGTGGAGCCCGAGCCAAAGCTCAAACCCTGCGGCCTGTCCCTGGCCAGGCGGATCACATCGGCCACCGTCTTCGCACCCAGGTCGGGGCGCGTCGCGATGACGACGCCGAGCGTGCCCACCGTGGAAATCGGCGTGAAATCCTTCACCGCGTCATAGGGCAACTTCGCGTAGATGGCCGGGTTGATGGTGAGCGGCCCGCTGCCGGCGAAGAACAGCGTGTAGCCGTCCCCTTGCGAGCGGGCCACGTATTCGGCCGCCACGATCGCGTCCGCGCCGGGCTTGTTCTCCACGATCACGGGCTGTCCCAGGGCCTGCCCCATCGGCTCCGCCAGCATGCGCGCCACGATGTCGTTGGCCCCGCCGGTGGCGAAGCCGACGATCATGCGCAGGGGCTTGGCGGGGAAGGCCTGGGCCCGGGACTGCGTCGCCAGCAGCGGGCTCGCGGATGCGGCAGCAAGGGCCAGCCAGTGGCGGCGCGAAAGCGTGCCGGGCGGCGGGTCGGTGCCGGGGTGGGGATCGAGCGCATTCATGGGGTGTCTCCTGTTTGTTTTCCGCCGGGTTCAGGCCTGCCTGGGCTGCCGGACCAGCCAATCCCGGTATTCGTTGGCGGCCGTGCGGAGCTGCTCCATGATGGCGGGCACGTCGGTGACGTGCGCCCCGTAGAACCAGCTGTTGTTGGGTGCGAGCCGCAGCGACGGTCCGCGGTCACAGGTCCCCAGGCAGCGCACGGCCGCCACCTCCACGTCCAGCGGTTCTTTTTCCAGGGCCGTGAGCACTTCGGCGTGGATGCCGCAGCCGCCGCGTGGCGCGCACGATGTTCCGTCCGCCGCG
Organism: Ramlibacter sp.; assembly: GCA_028292195.1. Lineage (GTDB taxonomy): Bacteria > Pseudomonadota > Gammaproteobacteria > Burkholderiales > Burkholderiaceae_C > Ramlibacter. The sequence continues at coordinate 7,167 of JAQGMU010000055.1, forward strand.
GCGCGCTCGTTGACGCAGACCATGAGCTTGGGCTTGCCCGTCGCATAGCCGGGGCGGGGCCGGGCCACCAGCTTCATGGGCAGGGCCAGGTCGCGCGGTGGCGCCTTCTGCAGCCCCGGGACCAGCGTGAGGGAGGATGGCATCACGTCGCTCATGGCTGCCATGCCCTCAATTTGCAATGGCTGCTTCGAAGGTGCGCAGCGCCGAGCGGCGCAGCTTGAAATCCGGATCTTCGGCCACGCCATACAGGAACTGCCAGCGGTCCAGGTATTCGGCGCAGAGGCGGATGCACAGCTGCTGGTCGTCCGCCTTGCGAATCATCTTGCGCACGATGGCCTCGGCAACTTCGCTGTGCTCCTCGTCGCCTTCGATGTGGACGATCCAGCTCACCTGGTCCTCGTCCTTCACGCCATAGTGCTCGCGCAGGCCGTCGGAGACGGCGGCTGCAGCGGCCGAGAAGCCCGCTTCGCCGGCCAGGCCGAAGGCGCCCATGGCGACGGCCACCGGCACCTGCGTGGCGGTTCGCAGGCGGAAGTTGTTGATGTCCTGCACCTCGTAGGGGATCGGCTGGGCTGCAACCTCGTCCCAACTCATGCCCGAGAAGCGCGTGACGAACTCCATGGCCAGTTCGTAGTGCGGCTGATCGCCGCAGCGCATGCCGGTGTCTTCGTCGATCAGGTTGTCCATGATCTTGCGGCGAACCGCGTGGTCGTAGCAGCGGCTGTACAGCGAGCCCAGCACGTTGGGCGTGATGCGGGTGAAGTTCTGGAAATGGATGCCCAGACGCGTGATCTGCTCGCGCGTCGCCGTGCCGGCGGCGATCTTCTGCACCAGCGGCGCGGAATCGTGGCCGAATTCCGCCAGCAGGTGCTTGACGATGCCGATCAGCTCGTCCTCGCTCATCGCGGCGCCGCTGGCAGCCGCACGGAATTGATTGGGTTCTGTCATGTTGTTCATGCGGTCTCCTGGAAATAAGGCGGCCATGGCGCATCGCCAAGGCAAGCCCAGTCTAGGAAGGGACTGGTTGCCCGACAACCGGGGTCGCCCCGGGGTTGGTCACAATGTGAACAATGGCCACTACAAGAACCTCCAGCCGGCCGCAGTCCCGCGCCGGTACGCAAAGCATCGAGCGCGCTGTGCTGCTGCTGCGCGAACTGGCGGCGCGGGGCTCGCTCGGGTGGAACCTGCGCGACCTCGCGACCCATTGCAACCTCGATCGCGGGACCGTTCGCCGCATCCTCCAGTGCCTGGTGCGTGAGCGGCTGGCACTGGAGCACGGCACCGACCAGCGCTACTCGATCGGCCCCCTGAGCTACGAGCTGGGTGCCAGCATGCCGCGCTACGCCGAGTTCAACGAACTGGCGCGCGCCACGGTGCGAAAACTCGCGCGCGCCATTCCGCGGGTGGTGGCGCTCGCCTACCTCCGAAGCGGCGACGACTGCGTCTGCATCGCGCGTTCCGGTTCTTCTTCCTACACGCGGGAAGGCACGGGCATCCGGCTTGGGCATCGCACGCCGATGCTGTCGCTGGTCGGCGGCGTGTCCATCCTCGCCGCGCTGCCCCCGGCGCAGGCGCAGGACGTCGTTGCCCGCAACCGGCTTCAACTGGCACACCTGGGCGCGGCGCACCTGGCGCGCTCCGAAGCGCTCGTGCGCGCACGGGACAGGTCAGGATGCGTGGTCAGCGGAGGCGTCGTGTGGCACGGTGTGCATGCGCTGTCGGTCGCCTTCCGCAAAGGTGCCGACGCGGTCGGCTCTCTCGCCCTCGGCGGGTCCGAGGACGACTACCCGGGTGACACGATCCGCGAGGCGGCCAAGGAGCTGACGGCGGCCGCGAGCAGTCTGGGACAGGCGGCTGGCGAGCTGCTTGCCTGAGGGATAGCCTGCGCAACGTCCGCCCCCTGCAGCGTGACAAGAATCCCGCGGGCTTTCCCGGTCCCCTTCGACAGGGACATACGCTGCCATGGGCGCTGCCCACACTGGCTGCACACGGCCGCGAGAGCACGCCGGATTCCAGGAGACGAACTTGCCCCCCATTCCCCGCCGAAGCTTCGTCGCGGCCGTCGCAGGCGCCGCGTTGCTGCCACTGCACCAGGCCCGCGCCGCTGCCTTTCCCGACAAGCCGATTCGCCTCATCGTTCCCTATCCGCCCGGCGGCGGCGGCGACACCCAGAGCCGCATGCTGGCGACCGCGCTCGCCGCGGACCTGGGCCAGCCGGTGCTGGTGGACAACCGCGCCGGCGCCAACGGCGCGCTGGGCAGCCGCGCGGTGGCCATGGCGCCGGCCGATGGCTACACGCTGCTGTTCACCACGGCCACCCAGTTGCTGCTGACACCGCTGATGAGCGCCGACTCGGGCTTCACGGCCGCCGACTTCACGCCGGTCGCCGGCATGAGCAGCCAGCAGATGATCATCGCGGTGCCGGCCGCCTCGCCGCTGCGCACGATGGCCGACCTGGTCCAGCGCGGCAAGTCGCCCGAGGCCAAGGTGTCCTACGGATCCGCCGGCATCGGTTCGCTCTCGCACATCACCGGCGAGCGCCTCAATGCCGCCGCGGGCACGCACTACCTGCACGTTCCCTACAAGGGCACCGGCCAGCTGATGACGGCGATCCTGTCCGGCGAGGTCGACTACACCTATGTGGTGGGCTCCGCCGCCGCCGGCCACCTGAAGGCCGGCACGCTGCGTGCCCTGGCCGTCGTCGACAAGGTGCGCGCCCCCTCGCTGCCCGACGTGCCGACGGTGAAGGAAGCGGTGGGCCTGGACGGCTTCACCCAGACCGCCTGGTTCGGCATCGTCGCGCCCGCCAGGACGCCCAAGCCGGTGGTGGACCTGCTGGCCCAGAAGATCTCCGCCGTGTTCAAGCGGCCGGAAGTGCGGGCCAAGCTGGAACTGGAGAGCGCCATCGCCTGGCCGGCCGGGCCGGACGAATTGGCCGCCGTGCTGAAGGCCGACGCGCCGGTGTATGCCGACGCACTGAAGATCATCAAGTAGCGCATCGAACCCGCCTGAACGAGAACCATGACAGCACAAACTTCCCCGCGCCTGGCCGGCCAGGTCGCCATCGTCACCGGCGGTGGCCAGGGCATCGGCCGCTGCAATTCCCTGCTGCTCGCGCAGCAGGGCGCGAAAGTCGTCGTCGCCGATTTCAGCCGGGGCTCCGGTGGCGCGCCCTCCAGCGCCGAGGCGGTGGTGGCCGAGATCCGCGCGGCCGGCGGCGAAGCCGTGGCGGTGCTCGACGACATCTCGCGCGCCGAGGGCGCGAGGAACGTCGCACAGGCCGCAACGGAAGCCTTTGGCGGCCTGCACATCCTGATCAACAACGCGGGCACGCGCGGCGCCAACCCGGTGGACCAGCTCACCGAAGCGCAGTGGGACTCGGTGCTGGACAGCCACCTCAAGGGCAGCTTCCTGATGACGAAGTACTGCGTGCCCCTGCTGCGCAAGGCTGGCGGCGGCAGCATCGTCAACACCGGTTCCGAGGCGGGACTGGGCATGATCTTCAACTCCGCCTATGCCTCCGCCAAGGAAGGCCTGGTCGGCCTCACGCGCAGCATCGCGCGCGAGCAGGGCCGCTTCGGCATCCGCTGCAATCTCGTGCGGCCGCGCGCCAACGTCGGCACCGGCGGCGGCGAATGGAGCCGCGACGTCTTTCCGAAGTGGAACGCGCTCAACCAGGCGCTGGGCCGCTACGCGGTGGGCGAACGCGGCAAGTCGCCGATGAACAAGCCCACGCTGCCCGACCAGGTCGCCACGCTGGTGGTGTGGCTGTGCAGCACGGCGGCGGCCAACATCAACGGCCGCTCGTTCTTCGTCGGCGGCGAGGAGGTGGGCCTGTGGTCCGAGCCCGAACTCGTGCGCAGCATGACGCGGCCGGGCAGCTGGACGCTGGACACCCTGGATGAATACGCGCCCGCGAGCATGACGGGCCAGCTCGCCAACCACTTCCTCGTCGAGGATCCCTTGAAGAACGGGGACTAGCTGTCCCTGGAAAGGTGACTGACGGCGCTCCCTGCTTGCACCACATTTACTCTCGCAGGGACCGCATCACACGAGAGGCAAGCATGGGCACCGCCACTTCCGAAGAATCCATCCGGGTCACGCGCATGACCTCCCATTTCGTCGGCCGCATCGAAGGCCTGGACCTGCGCCAACCCCTGACGCCGGAACAGGCCGCACGCGTGCGCAAGGAGATCGCCGAGCACGGCGTGCTGGTGTTCCCGGGCCAGCATCTCGACGACGACCAGCAGCTGCGCGTGATCCAGGTCTTCGGGCCGGCCAAGCGCACCTCGTTCGCGGTCACCAAGAACGACAACGACTACCTGATCGACATCACCAACGTCGACAAGGAGGGCCGCTTGCTGCCGTACAACGACAGCACGGCCATGTTCATGCGCGCCAACCTGCAGTGGCACGCCGACGGCTCCTACAACGAGCTGCCGCACCGGGTGACCACGCTGAACGCGCGCGAACTGCCGGACCTGCCGCCGCCCACCGAATACGCCGACACCCGCGCCGCGTGGGAGGCACTGCCCGCCGCGCGGCAGCGCGAACTAGAGGGCCTCGTCGTCGAGCATGACCGCGCCTGGTCGCTTGCCAAGGCGGGCCTGAAGCCGGGCGATCTCTCCGCCGACGCCGAGCGCAGGTTCGCGCACCAGCCGCTGGTGCGCACCAACGCGATCACCGGCCGCAAGTCGCTCTACATCGGCTCGCACGCCTCGCACATCGTGGGCCGCCCGCTCGAGGAAGGCCGGGCCCTGATCAATGAACTGGTGGCGCATGCCACCCAGCCGGAGTTCGTGTACTCGCATCGCTGGCAGTTGCATGACCTGGTGGCATGGGACGGCAGCCTGACGATGCACCGTGCCACGCCCTACGACGCTCCCCACGGCCGCCGCCTGCGCCAGGGTGGGGCGACCGAGCCGACACCGCTGCTAGCGGCCTGACAGAAAGAGCCCGCATGCAACGCCGCACATTCCTCGCCGGTGTCGCCGCCGGCATCGCTTCCTCGGTTGCCCTGCCCGCTTCGGCGCAGCAAGGCTTTCCTTCGCGCACCATCCGCGTGATCCTGCCGTCGCCCGCCGGCGGCAGCACGCAGATCATGCTGAGGCCGCTGCAGGACAAGCTGCAACTCGCCTTCGGGCAGGCCGTGATAACCGACTTCAAGCCCGGCGCTTCCGGCGCCACCGGAACGCTCGAGATCGCCCGCGCCGCGCCCGACGGCCACACGCTCGGCTTCATCTGGAACGGGCCCATGGGCCTGGTGCCCGTGCTGCGGCCGGACGTGGGCTACGACACCGTGCAGGACTTCGCGCCGATCTCGGTGGTCGCGCGCGCGCCGGGCGTGATCGTGGCCACCCCGGGCGTGCCCAGCGACCTGGGCGCGTTCATCTCGTGGGTCAAGACGCAACCGCCGGGCTCGGTCGGATGCGCCAACGCGGGGCTGGACAGCCCCGGCCACCTCTGGGCCCGCAGGATGGCCGAGAAGGCCGGCATCGAACTGCTGCACGTGCCCTACAAGAGCACCAACGAGGCGGTGCCCGCGCTGGTGACGGGCGACGTGAAGATCATGTTCAGCAGCGCCTCTTCATTGATCAACAACCTGGTGAAGGAGCGGCGCCTGAAGTTGATGGCGGTTGCCAGCGCCGCGCCTTCGCCGATGTTCCCCGGCGTCGACCTCGTGAGCAAGGCGGTGCCGGGCTTCACCGCGCAGGTCTGGTACGGCATGGTGGCGCCCCGAGGGACGCCGCCGGAAATCGTCCACCGCATCCAGAAGCTGGTGGCGCAGCAACTGGAAGATCCCGCAACGCGCCGGGCCTACGACGACACCAGCTGCGAGCCCGTGGGCAGTACGCCGGAGCAGATGGCGGAGGTGATCCGCACCGAGCGCACCTACTGGCAGGACCTGGCGCGCGGAGTGAAGACCTAGGCCTGAACGCGTGCAGGCGGAGGTTCAGGCGCGCGCCAGGTCCGCCCCCCGCGGAAACTGCATCACGACGAACTCCGCGCCGCCGCTGCCCGCGTGCGCCTCGAAGCGGTCATCGGAACCCTGCGCGCTGGACACGTCGCCCGGTTGCAGCTGCCGACCCTGCCACCCGGCCGAGCCCGCGGCCAGGTAGTAGAAGCGCACGCCGTCCCAGGGCACGCCCTCCGAATCCACGGCTTCGCCCGCCGGCAGGCGGACCATCCAGGCGCCCAGGCCATCTGCCCCATCCATGAGCCGCTCGACGGCTCGCTCGACGCGGGCTTCGAGCGCGAGCGCGTCCGACACGTCCACGCGGTCACCGTAGGCATGCTTCTTCGCCACGCCATGTCGCATGCGTTCGCGTTCCTTGGGGAGATACCAGGTGTCGCGCGTGCCGCGGGCCCGCAGCGTGTAGTACTGGAGCCCCTGGTCACCGGCCACGATCGGCCCGTAGCCGGCCTCGGGCGATGCGTAGTGCAGCGTGATGGGCCGCAGCGCGTGCGATCCCATCGTGCCGGCGCCCGCCGTGACCAGCTGGAACTGGTGCTCGGTGTGGTAGTGCGTCCCCAGCACCCAGCCCGGCGCCTGCTGCACGAGGAAGGCTTGCGGCACCTCCACGCCATGCGGCCACTCGGCGTCCGGAACGGGGTGCGCGCCCAGCAGCGGGACGACCGCCCCATGGAAGGTGGCACTGGCGCGCTCGCACCGGGCCCCCTGCGACTGGGCCAGGCTGGCGCTGGCGATCACGCCGTTTGCCCCTCGGGCTGCGGCTGCTCGAAACTGAAGCCGACGTTGCGGTACTGGTAGTACAGGCCCCCGTCCTGGAAGACCAGCGCCCTCATCATTCCCGTGCCCATGTTGTGGTGCGAGTGCACCGCGCGCGGCGGCGTGAGCAGCACGCCGTAGGGGAACCAGTCGAAGCGCTCGCCGTCGATGCGCGTATGGATGCCCTCCCAGCCGATGGCCAGCGTCAGCGCCGTGGCGTTGTGCCGATGCGGCCGCTGGTTGCAGCCGGGCTCCAGGCTGTTCACCGCGATGGAAAGCGACGGGATCATGGCCTTGGTCGCGAGCAGGTGGGAAGCGGTGAGCAAGATCGCGCGGCCCGCCGTCTTCAGCGGGTCGGTGATGGCATCGAGGTTCTCGTCTATCTTGCCGGCTTCGAAGAAGACCGGCCGCACGGGATTGCGTTCTGGCGCCGGCGCGTCCAGCCCCTGGTAGGCCAGCTCCGGCTCGTTCGTCACGCCCAGCAAGATCGCGTGGCTTGTCGCCGCGTGGCGCGTCGTTCGTCCGCCTGGCAGGCAGAAGACATCGCCCGGGCTCCACGAGAAGTTGGTGTCGCCGGACGCGGTGGTCCCGTCGCCCTGGATGACGTAGAAGATTTCACCGGTCGCGACGAAGCGATGCTGCAGTTCCTCCCCGGCGCGCACGACGAGGTAGCGCGCCAGCATCACCGGCGTGGTGGCCGGCCAGGGCATCTTGAGCGACTCGCTCAGGTCCAAGGCCACCATCCCGGTGGGCGCGTCGGCGCGCAACGCGCGGGCCTGCTCGTCGCGGAAGGCATGCGGCACGATGGGCGGGAGATTCTGTTCGAACGGGCCACCGGGCCGGTAGTAGAGGGCTTCGGTCTCGGCGGCGGAGCTTGGGAGCGCGGGCATGGCGAATCCTTTGCGGCGTTTGAAAAACCGCGCTGCCAGTCTATGGCCGGCCACCGCAACGCGGGTGTCCCCTACGGGGGGCGAATCGCGCCCAGGGTATTCCCGCGTCCAGCGACGGGGACATGCCAGCGCCCTCGGAGAGCGGTACTTTTGCGGCATCGGCAAGCTCGCCGAAGGAACGAAGCCATGGCCCCTGCCCTCTCCCGCCGCGCGGCGCTGACGAGCCTGTCCGCGCTTGCTGCCGCCGGTATCCTGGGGAACGCGAACGCACAGGCGTTTCCGAACCGGCCCGTGCGGCTCATCATGCCGTGGCCTCCCGGCGGCGGCGGCGACACCCAGACACGCATGGTGATGCAGCGGGTCGCGGACGCGATGGGCCAGCCCATCGTGGTGGACAACAAGGCCGGCGCCAACGGCCTGCTGGGCACCAAGCTCGCCATCGCCGCGCCACCCGACGGCTACACGCTCATGTTCGGCGTGAACGGCCAGATCACGCTGGGGCCGCTGCTGAACAAGGACTCCGGTTTCGACCCGCTCAATGACCTGGTGCCGGTGAGCGGCCTGAGCACGCTCAAGATGTTCCTCGTGGTGCCGACCGCTTCGCCGTACAAGTCGGTGCAGGACCTCGTTGCGGCGGCGAAGGCCGACCCGGACAAGCTGTCGTACGGTTCCACCGGCGTCGGCTCGATGTCGCACGTGGCCGCCGCGCAGCTCGCGCACCTCACGGGCACGCGCATGACGCACATCCCCTACCAGAGCGGCTCGCACGTGACGCGCGCCATGCTGGCGGGCGACCTGCACTTCACCTTCGTGGTCGGCGGCGACCTGTCGGCACAGATGAAGGCCGGCACGATGCGTCCGCTGGGCACCTCGGGTGATGCACGGTCGGCCGTGATGCCCGACATCCCGACGCTGCAGGAACAGGGCGTTTCCGGGTGGATGCCCGGCAACGTCTGGTTCGGCCTGTTCGCGCCCGCCAAGACGCCACAGCCCCTGCTGGACACCTGGCACGGCCAGATCGCGCGTGCGCTGGCCGAACCGGAGATCGTGCAGCGGCTGAAGACCAACTACTTCGCCGAGCCCTGGCCGGTGAACTCGCGCGAATTCACCGCCGTGCTGAAGATCGAGATCGCCAATTTCGCGCAGGCGCTGAAGGCGGCCAACATCAGCGCGGCCTGAACCGGACTCCACCATGCGCTTCTTCCACCACTGCCTGCGCATCGCGTTCGCCGCGGCGCTGGGCTGCACCCTCGGCCTGGCCCAGGCACAAGCCTGGCCGGACAAGCCGATCCACCTGATCTTCCCGTATCCGGCAGGCGGGGGCGGGGACCCGCTGGCCCGCATGGTCGGCAGCGCCATCAGCAAGGGGGTGGGCCAGCCGGTGCTGGTGGACTTCATGCCCGGCGCCAATGGCTCGATCGGCACCGGCTTCGTGGCGCGCGCGCCAGGCGACGGCTACACGCTGCTGTTCACGTCCGGGACCACCGTCGTGCAGAACAAGCTGCTGCGCAAGAACCTCGGCTACGACACCGAGCGGGACCTCACACCCATCGCCCGCTTCGCCGACCAGCCGATGCTGGTGGTGGTCAACCCCGCCAAGGTCCCCGCCACCAACCTCCAGCAACTGGTGGCGTATGCCAAGGCCAATCCCGGCAAGCTGAACGTGTCCACGCCCGGCGTGGGCTCGCTCGGCCAGCTTGCCGCGGTGCTGCTGGAACGGCAGGCCGGCGTGAAGGTGAACCTCATCCCCTACAACACCGGCAAGCGCCTGATCGATCTCCTGAGCGGCGACATCGACATGACCATCGACCCGCCGACGCCCTACCTGCCGTACCTGCCCACGGGCAAGCTGGTGCCGATCGCGGTGATGTCCACGGCGCGTTCCGAGACGCTGCCCAATGTGCCGACAACGGTCGAAGCCGGCTACCCGCAGATGATCACCACGGCCTGGTTCGGCGTCTGGGGCGGGCGCGACATGCCCAGGGACGTGGTGCTGAAGATCAACGCCGCGATGAACGAGTTTCTCGCCAGCGCCGACGGCCGCGCGCAGCTGGCGCGCTACGCCCTGGTGCCCACGCCCACCACGCCCGACGCCCTGCGCGAACAGGTGCGGCAGGAACTGGAGAAGTGGGCTCCCATCATCCGCGACGCCAACATCTCGATCGACTGACGCCGCCGCATCCCCGCACCGAAGGACTCCCCATGGACCTGAGCACACCCTCCGCCCAGCCCCGCATCGACTGCTCCCCCGAGGAATGGCAGGCGCGCGTCGACCTGGCCTGCTGTTACCGCGCCGCCTACCACCTGGGCTGGCACACCAGCATCATCTACAACCACATCACGATGCGCGTGCCCGGCACGCACGACCAGTTCCTGATCAACCCCTTCGGGCTGATGTACCAGGAGATCACCGCGTCGAACCTGATCAAGATCGACACCGAGGGCAACAAGCTCAGCGACTCGCCGCATCCCGTGCTGAAGCAGGGCTTCGTGGTGCACAGCGCGCTGCACATGGCGCGCGAGGACGTGGCCTGCGTCATCCACACCCACTCGCGCGCCGGCGTGGCCGTGGCCTGCCAGAAGGACGGCCTGCTGCCGATCAACCTGACGGCGATGGTCTTCACCGACCGCATCGCCTACTACGACGTGCAGGGCATCACCGACGACAACGCGGAGCGCGAGGACATCGTGCGCGCGCTGGGCGACAAGCGCGTGATGATCATGCGCAACCACGGCCTGCTGACCTGTGGCCCGTCGGTGGCCCAGGCCTTCGCCGAGATGCGCGCACTCGAGGATGCCTGCAACGTGCAGGTGATGGCCATGGCCGGCGGCGCGGCCCTGAACTTCCCGCCGATCGAGATCGCGCGCAAGTCCGCCGCGCAGCACGACCGCAACAGCCGCGGGGGCGGTGGCGCCGCCGTGCTCCAGTGGGCGGCGGTGCGTCGCTGGATGGAGCAGCTCGATCCGGGCTACATGAACTGAGCCACCACCATGCATCACCCCGTCACGCGCCGCCAGTGGCTCTCGGCATCGGTCGCCGCAGCCGCCTTGCTTCAGGCTGGTGTGCTGCGGGCGGAGACCTATCCCTCGCGGCCGGTTCGCATCGTGGTGCCGTTCGCGCCGGGCGGCGGCGCGGACACCTGGTCGCGGATCATCGGCCAGCGCCTGTCGGAGGAGTTGCACCAGCCCGTCGTGATGGACAGCCGGCCGGGCGCGAGCGGCGTCATCGGCTCGCGCTACGTGGCCAGGAGCGCCCCCGCGGACGGGTACACCCTGTTGTTCGGCACCGGCACCAACATCACCCTGGGTCCCCTGGCCATGAAAAGCCCGGGCTTCGACTTCGAGCAGGACCTGGCGCCTGTAGCCGGCTTGAGCCTGCAGCCGCTATTCATCGCCGTTCCGGCGGACTCTCCGTTCCGCACGCTGGCGGAGCTGGTGGAAGCGGGCCGCAAGGAAGGCAACAAGCTGAGCTTCGGCTCCACGGGCATGGGCTCACTCACCCACGTGGCCGGCCTTGTGCTGAACAAGTCGGCGCAAACCAGCCTGCTGCACGTGCCTTACAAGGGCGGCGCCCCGCTCGGACTGGCGCTCCTGACCGCCGAAGTGTCCTGCTCGTTCATCATCGGCAATGACGCCATGCCCCACGTCAAGGCCGGCAAGATCCGGCTGCTGGGGGTTACCGCGGCCAGGCGCTCGCCCTTCAGCCCGCAGGTCCCGACCATGCGCGAGGCCGGACTGGCCGACTTTCCCGATCTCGCAGCCTGGTTCGCGTTCTTCGTCCGCGCCGGCACGCCCGCCGACATCGTCGACCTGCTGAACCGGCGAATCGTGCGCTACGTCGCCGAACCGGCGAACCAGGCGCGGCTGGAGCAGACCATGGCCGAACCCTGGACCGCCAGCCCCGGCGAGCTGATGGCCGCGCTGCGGCAGGAGGCGCAATCCCTGGGCCCGATCCTCAAGGCCGCGGGCATCGCCCTCGACTAGGCACATCCCCTGAAAGAACACGCATGAAGAGACGCACCCTGCTCGCCGCCGCCCTCGGAGCGCCGGCCTACCTGCCGACGGTGTCCCGCGCGCAGCAGTTTCCGAATCGGCCGATCCGCATGGTCCTGCCGTCGTCGGTCGGCGGGTCGGCCGACGCGATGATGCGCGCGCTCGCCGAACCCATGCGCAAGGTACTGGGCCAGCCGGTGATCTGCGAGAACCGGCCCGGCGCGTCAGGCGCGATGGGCACGGCCGACATTGCGCGGGCCGACCCGGACGGCCACACCATCGCCTTCATCTGGAGCGGGCCGATGTCGGTGGTGCCGCTGCTCAAGCCCAACACCCCCTACGACCCGCTGCGCGACTTCACGCCGATCTCGCTGGTCGGCGCGGCGCCGGGCGCCATCCTGGCGCACCCCAGCATGCCGGGCACGCCCAAGGCCTTCATCGAATACGTGCGCGGCCTGCCGAATGGCATCGAGGCCGGCAACGCCGGCGTCGGCAGCCCGGGCCACCTGTGGGCGCAGATGTTCGCCCAGCGCGCGGGCCTGAAGATCCTGCACGTGCCCTACAAGGGCACCAGCGACGCCGTCCCGCCGCTGGTGGCGGGCGAGCTGAAGATGATCTTTTCGACCACCTCGGCCGCCTACACCAACCTCGCCAAGGCGGGAAAGATCCGCATCGTGGCCGTGGCTTCGGAAAAGCCCTCGCCGCTGGTGCCGGGCGTGGAGACGCTGGCCAGCGTGCTGCCCGGCTTCGAGGCCGAAGTCTGGTACGGCATCATGGGACCGCGCGGCCTGCCGGACGAAGTGGCCCGCAAGCTGAACCAGGCGGTGGTGACCGCGATGGCCGACCCCGAAGTCCAGCAGAAATATGTGGACAACAGCGTGGCGCCGTTCTCGACCACGCAGCAAGGCATGCAGCAGCGCGTGGTGCGCGAATACGAATTGTGGAAGGGACTGCTGCGCGACGGCGTCATCAAGGCGGAATAGCCGCAGCCGCCTGGGGGCGGCTCACCGCGCTCTCACGGACCGGAGTTCCCTCACGCCACGACCGGATCTGCCGCCCTGACCGTCGCCACCACCTCCGGCACCGCCTCGGTCGGCGGCTTCGCCGGGCCGAACGGCCGCTCGCCTTCGATCTGCACGCGCCGCATGGTGCGGTCCCAGCCGTGGTAGTCGTTCAGCGCGTAGTGGTAGGTCGCGCGGTTGTCCCACAGCATCAACGCGCCCTTGGTCCAGCGGAAGCGGCAGGTGAACTCGGGCTTCTCCGCGATCTCCTGGAAATACTTGATCAGCGGCGCGCTGTCGGCCACCGACATGTCCTTGAAGTAGAAGGACATCGGTGAAGGCGCATAGAGCACCTTGCGGCCGGTCTGCGGGATGATGCGCACCAGCGGGTGCTCGGCGTCGATGCGGCCCGCCTCGAAGTCATACATCTCGGGCCGCTTGTCGATCACGTCCTGCGCTACGTGGCCCTGGCCGCCATAACCCATGGTGCCGCTGTGCACCAGGATCAGGCTGTCGGCCAGCTTTTTCATGCCGGGCGAGAGCGATTCGTAGGCCATGTAGAGGTTGCAGAACATGGTGTCGCCGCCGTACGGGGGGATCTCCAGGGCGTACAAGGCGCTGCCCAGGGGCGAGCGCTCCATCTGCGTGCCGTCCGCATGCCAGTGGCCGCCCACGTTGCGGCCGCGGTCGGTGGCTTTCTTGGTCACCATGAACACCCGGCTCGTGCCCGCCAGCCCCGCACTCTTGGTCAGCTTGCCGAAGCGCGCCGCGAAGTCGCACTGCTGGTCTTCGGTGAGGTCCTGGTCGCGGATCATGACGACGAGGTTCTCGAAGAACGCACGGCGCACTTCGGCAAACACTTCGTCGCTCAGGCCGCGCGCGAGGTCCACGCCGCTGATCTCGGCGCCCAGGGCGCTGCTGAGCGGCTCCACGCGGATGTGCTGGTAGGGACGGGAATTCATGCCTTGGCTCCCTGCGGTTTGAGTTGTACGAGGTCCACGAGCTGCCCCTGGGAAATCGAGGTCCAGGCGACGGGCTGGCCGGCGGCGGCGAAGGCCTGCTCCACCGGTGCGCCGGTGTCCCAAAGATTGGCGCGAAAGCGCATGCCGGTCGTGCCGGCGCCCAGGTCCGACAGCAGCCACAGCACGGGCGGCGCCATGGCTTCGGGCCGCGCCAGGTTCTCGCGGACGATGGGCGCGTGCGCCGGCACCATGCCGGTGTCGGTGGTGGCGCCGGGCACCACCACGTTGGCGGTCACGCCGGTGCCCTGCAGGTCGTTGGCGGCGCAGGCGGTCAGCGCCTCGGCCGCGGCCTTGGTGGGCCCGTAAGGCGACATGCCGCCGCCGATCATGGAACTGAGCGAAGTCGTCACGCTGATGATGCGGCCGGACTTCTGCGCGATCATGTGCGGCACCACGGCCCGCATCAGCAGGAAGGGCGCCGTGCTGTTCACGGCGATGAAACGCTCCCACATCTCGGGCGTGGTCTCCCAGAACTTCAACGGCTTCTGGAACACGTCGTCGCGGATCGCGTGACGGCCGATGCCGGCGTTGTTGATCAGCCCGTCGATGCGGCCGAAAGCCTTGAGCGCCTCGGCTGCCACGCGCTCGCCGCAATCGCTCGCGCCAAGCTGCAGCGTCATGCAGCGAAGGTCGGCATTGCCCGCCTCCTCGGTGGCGAAGCGGTCCAGGCCGGGGGCGCTGGCGTCCACGGCCAGCACACGCGCGCCGCAGCGCAGCAGCGCGCGCGCCAGCGCCAGGCCGATGCCGCTGGCCGCGCCGGTGACGATGATGCTGCGGCCGCGCAGCGAGTCGGTGGGGAATTGCATGAAGCCTTCCTAGAGGATTTCGAACACTTCGTAGATCACCCACGGCCCGTCGCGCCGGCCCACGCCGATCGACAGGATGCGGTTGAGCCAGTCGTACTGCGGCGCGCTGGTCTCGAAGAACGGCGCGTTGCGCAGGTAGAACTCGGTGTAGGGCACGATCTCCTGGCGCATGAGCCGCTGGTGCACGGCGTCGCTGGCGATGCGGATGCCGCGATAGGTGATGAGCACGGTGGCGCCGTCGTCGGTCTCCAGCACCAGCCGCACGTCGGGATGAAAAGCACCATCGCCCCGCTGCACCAGGCTGTCGCTGCCGCCGCCCAGGATCTTGCCTTTCAGGCGCGGGCCTTCGAAGTGGCCGCCCTTGAGGATGTCGAAGCGGCGCGTGCCCGAGGGCGTGACGCCCAGCGGCACCTGGCGTTCGACCTCGATGCGCATCGCGCCGAGGTAGCGCCACTGCAGTTCGCGTGGAACGGGTTGGTCGGACATGAAGGCCTTTCTTCGCCGCGGCTCAGCGCGGCTTGAGCGGTGGTTCGACCGCGGCACGCGGCGGCACGTCCGCCAGCGCCAGCATGCCGGCAACCATGCGGTAGGCGCCGAACACGGCCACCAGGTCGACCAGCTGGCGCTCGCTGAAGACGGCACGGCCCCGTTCGAAGCTGGCCTGCGAGATGGCCTGCGTGGCCGCCAGTTCCATCAGCAGGTCGTAGGTCACCGCTTCATCTTCGGCCATGGTGACCGGCCGGCGGCCTTCCGCCACGGCCTCGACGATGTCGCGCGACAGCCCGTCGCGCATGGCCCACTGGCTGTGCACCGACCACTCGTAATGGGAGTTGTGCAGCCGCGCCGCCAGGATGACCGCGAACTCGTTGATGCGCTGGTCCAGCGACGTGCCGTTGCGGAAGTAGTCGGACAGCGTGGAAAGGCGCCGCGCCATGTCGGGGCTGCGGCACATCGTATCGAGTGGGCCGCCCAGGCGGCCGTCGGGCGATGCGAGCTGGTTGCGCCAGCCGCTTTGGTAATACTCGGCCAGCGACTGCTGTTCGGGCGTGCGCGCGGCCGGGGCGATGGGGGGAAAGCGTTCCATGGCCCTCAGCGCGCAGCGGGGAAGAGCGTGGCCGCGATGTCCTCGCCCACCTGCACCACCTGGCGGTCGAACATCAGCACCCGCGTCTGCGTCATGTCGATGAACTTGTGCTCGTCGGCCACCACCTGCTCGCGGAAGAACGGGTGCGCGTGCATCTCCTGGCGCGCCTCCACGCTTTCGAACCACGACTCCGAGAAGCCGTCGAAGTCCAGCGGCTGGGTGCCGGGGAATCCGTGGCCGGGCTCGATGTGGTGCTGGACGTAGCGCTTGATGTACTTGCCCACGTCCGGGTGGTTGCGGATCATCGGCCCGTGCACTTCACGCCAGTGCTGCGAGAACTGCTCGTGCGTGAGGCCGGGTTTGCGCTTGTAGAAGCCGAGCGAAATGAGCATTTGCAGTTTCCTTTGCCGCCTTGCCAAGGCATGGTCGCCAGCGTAGTGGCGACCCTGCGCGCTGTATGTCCCCGGCGAAGGGACGGCGGGCCACGACGGCCCTGTAACCCGACCGGGGACTTACCGGCGCGGCGGGCCGCGCTTAAGCTGCGCCGCATGCCCGACGCCTCACCCATCGCCGAAACCACCCGCAGCTCGCTGCAACGCATGCTGTCGCCGCGCTCCATCGCCATCGTGGGCGCCTCGTCCGATCCGGTCCGCATCGGTGGCCGTCCCCTGGCGCGCCTGATCAGCGAGGGTTTTCCCGGGCCGATCTACCCGGTGAACCCGGCGCGCGAAACCGTGCAGGGCGTTGCTGCCATCAAGAGCGTTCTGGACCTGCCTGAGGGCGTGGACTGCGCCATCGTCGTGGTAGCCGCGGAGCAGGCGGTGCAGGCCATCCGCGACTGCGTCACGCGCAAGGTGGGGTCCGTCGTCCTGATGAGCGCCGGCTTCGCCGAGGCGGGCGAGCGCGGCGTGGCACTGCAGAACGAGCTGAGCGCCATCGCCCGCAGCAGCGGCATGCGCATCGTGGGACCCAATTGCATGGGGCTGTTCAACGTCGCCGCCAAGGCGCACCTGAGCTTCGCTTCCTGGGTGCCGCCCGCCGTGTCGCCCACCTTCAACCTGGCGGTGGTCAGCCAGAGCGGCGGTTATGGCACGCACGTGCTGCGCCTTTGCCAGCGGCGGGAGATCGTGGTGAGCCACTGGCTCACCACCGGGAACGAATGCGACGTGAACGCCGGCGAGCTGGTGGGCGCCGTCGCCGAGTTGCCCGAGGTGAATGCCATCTTCGTGTACCTCGAGGGCTTGCGCTCCGCCGATGCCCTGATCGCGGGCCTGGAGAAGGCGCATGCACGCCGCGTGCCGGTGGTGGTGATCAAGTCGGGGTCGTCGGAGGTGGGCGCCGCCGCCGCCGCCTCGCATACGGCCTCCCTGGCCGGTGCCGACCAGGTGTACGACGCCGTGTTCCGCTCCTACGGCGTCTTCCGCGCCGAATCCACCGAAGAAGCGATGGACGTGGTGTATGCGCTGAGCCGCCGCATTCTTCCGGCGGACAGCCGCACCTGCGTATTCACCTTGTCCGGCGGCGTGGGCGTGCAGATCGCCGACTTCATGGCGGAAGCCGGCGTGCCGCTGGAAGAACTCTCGGCCAGCGCGCAGGAGACGATCAAGGGCATGGTGCCGCAGGCCGGCACGCGCAACCCGGTGGACATCACCGCCCAGTTCATGAACGACCTGTCCGTGGTGGAGGCGTCGCTCGACCTGGTGATGGGCCGCGAGAAGTTCAACGTGGTGCTCAGTTTCCTGTCGGCCGTGGGCCTGGTGCCGCACCTCGTGCCACCCATCGCGGCGGCCTACGGCGAGATGAACCGCCGCTATCCCGGCCGCCTGAACGTGATCGCGATGATCGGCACCCCCGAGGTCGTGAAGATGATGGAAGACGCCGGCTGCCTGGTGTTCGAGGAAGCGCGCCGCGCCGTGCGTGCGCTCGCCGCGCTGCACGGCTTCGCGCGCGCGTTCGCCCGGCCGCTGCCGAGCCGGCA
>JAQGMU010000074.1 GCA_028292195.1 Ramlibacter sp.
CCGAGACGGAAAAGACCGCTTCGTTCACGCTGCAAGCCGGTGAAACGAAGTACATCCGCTCGCATATCTCGTTCGGCATCGTCGCCGGCCGCGCCATCCTCGAAATCGAGCCGCCCGAAAAGGCCCGCGCTGAAATCGGCGGACTCAGCTACACCGGGCCGACCGCCTCAAGGTAAGAACCGGCGAAGGCCGGCTTGTCTCTGGCTGGTCGGCGCCAGGCGCCGCTCCGCGTTTTGCGGCATCGCCTACTGCGGAAAGAACCACAGCAGCACCGTCGTCATGGCGAGGTAGCGCAGGAACTTGCCGACCAGCATGTAGCCCACGCAGGGCCAGAATGGCAGACGCAGCCAGCCGGCGACCGCGCACAGCGGGTCGCCGACGATCGGCAGCCAGGCCAGCAGGCAGGCCTTGGGGCCCATGCGCTCCAGCGCGTCGAGTGCCTTCAGGTGCGCATGCGAGTGACTGTACTTGTCGGCCACGCGGTGCGCGCCGTAGCCCATCCACCAATCGAGCATTCCGCCCAGCGTGTTGCCCGCGGTGGCCACGGCCATCGCGGCCCAGAAGATGTCGGGGTTGAGCTTCAGCAGCCCGAACAGCACCGGCTCCGAGCCGACGGGCAGCAGCGTGGCCGAGATGAAGGCGGCGACGAACAGCGTGCTCAGCCCGTATTGCGGCAGCGCAAGCAGGGCAAACAGTGTTTCCATCCAGGCAGGCATGCGGGCGCATGTTATCGGAGGACGCGCCGCGATTGGCGCGCCGCGAAAACAATCCGCATCATTTCAAGCGCTGAAATGCCCGCGAACTACAATCGTGCCTCTTTTTTCGGCAGTCCCTTTCCCCCCAGCGCAAATGAACATCGGCCCCTACCGTCTCGCGAACAACGTGTTCGTGGCGCCGATGGCGGGCGTCACCGACCGCCCGTTCCGTCAGTTGTGCCGCGCCTTCGGCGCCGGCCACGCGGTGAGCGAGATGGTGACCTCGCGCCGCGAACTCTGGAACAGCCTGAAGACCTCGCGCCGCGCCGACCACGCCGGCGAACCGGGCCCGGTGGCGGTGCAGATCGCCGGCACCGACGCCCAGATGATGGCCGAGGCCGCTGCCTACAACGTGGCGCGCGGGGCGCAGATCATCGACATCAACATGGGCTGCCCGGCCAAGAAGGTCTGCAACAAGTGGGCCGGTTCGGCGCTGATGCAGGACGAGCCGCTGGCCATCGCCATCGCCGAAGCCGTGGTCCGCGCCTGCGCGCCGCACGGCGTGCCGGTGACGCTGAAGATGCGCACCGGCTGGTCGCAGGCCAACCGCAACGCGCTGGCGCTGGCCCGCGCCTTCGAGGACTGCGGCATCCAGTTGCTGACGGTGCACGGCCGCACGCGCGAGCAGGGCTACGGCGGCGAGGCCGAATACGAAACCATCGCCGCGGTGAAGGCCGCGGTGTCCATTGCGGTGGTGGCCAACGGCGACATCACGACGCCCGAGAAGGCGCGCGACGTGCTGGCGGCCACCGGCGCCGACGCCGTGATGATCGGCCGCGCGGCCCAGGGGCGGCCCTGGATCCTGCGCGAAATCGTCCACTTCCTGGCCACCGGCACGCACCTGGCGCCGCCGCTGGTGGCGGAGGTGCAGCGGGCGCTGCTGGCGCACCTGCAGGACCACTACGCCCTGTATGGTGAATTCACCGGCGTGCGCAGCGCGCGCAAGCACATAGGGTGGTACGTGAAGGCGCTGCCCGGCGGCGCCGCCTTCCGCGACCACATCAACACGATCGACAACAGCGCACAGCAGTTTGCCGCCGTTGCCGCTTTCTTCGAGGCGCTGGGCGCGCAGATGGACCGTCTGCCCACCCCCGCCGCGGGAGAGCGCGAGGGCGCAATCGCCGAGAGCGACGCATGAGCAAGAAACACATCGAAGAATGCGTTCGTGCCAGCCTGGAGGGCTATTTCCGTGACCTCCGCGGCACCGAACCCGACAGCATGTACGAGATGCTGGTCAAGGTGGTGGAGAAACCGCTGCTGGAAGTGGTGATGGCGAAAGCCGACAACAACCAGTCGCGCGCCGCCGAGTGGCTGGGCCTGAACCGCAATACGCTGCGCAAGAAGCTGATCGAACACAAACTCCTCAAATGAACGCACTGATCTCCGTTTCGGACAAGACCGGCATCGTGGAACTGGCCCAGGCGCTGCACGCGCAGGGCGTGCGCCTGATCTCCACCGGCGGCACCGCCAAACTGCTGGCCGAGCAGGGCTTGCCGGTGACCGAGGTGGCGGAAGTGACCGGCTTCCCCGAGATGCTGGATGGCCGCGTGAAGACGCTGCATCCCAAGGTGCACGGCGGCCTGCTGGCGCGGCGCGACCTGCCCGAGCACTTGGAGGCGCTCAAGGCGCACGCCATCGACACCATCGACATCCTGGTGGTCAACCTGTATCCGTTCGAGGCGACGGTGGCCAGGGAGAACTGCTCGCTGGAAGACGCCATCGAGAACATCGACATCGGCGGGCCGGCCATGGTGCGCAGCGGCGCGAAGAACTGGAAGGACGTCGCGGTGCTGACGGACGCCTCGCAGTACCAGCAGGTGTTGTCCGAGCTCGAGGCCTCCGGCAAGGTTTCAGACAAGACGAAGTTCGCGCTCGCGGTGGCGGCGTTCAACCGCATCAGCAACTACGACGCGGCCATCAGCGACTACCTGTCCAGCCTGCAGGACGACGGTACCCGCTCGCCGTTCCCGGCCCAGGCCAATGGCCGCTTCGTCAAGCTGCAGGACCTGCGCTACGGCGAGAACCCGCACCAGCAGGCCGCCTTCTACCGCGACCTTTACCCGGCGCCCGGTTCGCTGGTCAAGGCGCAGCAGGTGCAGGGCAAGGAGCTCTCGTACAACAACATCGCCGACGCCGACGCGGCCTGGGAATGCGTGAAGGGTTTCGACGGCCCCGCCTGCGTGATCGTCAAGCACGCCAACCCCTGCGGCGTGGCGATGGGCAAGAACCCGCTGGAGGCCTATTCGAAGGCCTTCCAGACCGACCCGACCTCGGCCTTCGGCGGCATCATCGCCTTCAACCGCGCGCTCGACGGCGCCGCGGCCCAGGTTGTCGCCAAGCAGTTCGTCGAGGTGCTGATGGCGCCCGAGTTCACGCCCGAGGCGCTGCAGGTGTTCGCCGGCAAGGCCAACGTGCGGCTGCTGAAGATCGCGCTGCCGCCGGGCGGCCCGCGCGACTGGGACAAGGGCCGCAACATGATGGACATCAAGCGCGTCGGCTCCGGCCTGCTGATGCAGACCGCCGACAACCGCGAGCTGGCGCTCGGCGACCTGAAGGTGGTGACGAAGAAGCAGCCGACCGCGCAGGAACTGCAGGACCTGCTGTTCGCCTGGAAGGTGGCGAAGTACGTCAAGTCCAACGCCATCGTGTTCTGCAAGGACGGCATGACCATGGGCGTCGGCGCCGGCCAGATGAGCCGGCT
>JAQGMU010000076.1 GCA_028292195.1 Ramlibacter sp.
GCACCAGGGTCACGACGATCGCCAGCATTCCCGCCAGCAGGATCCGGGCGTCGACCGGCGTGCGGCGCTGGGCGCGCACCATCGCGAAGGCGACATAGAGGCTCATCGCCACCGCGCTGGCCTGGCCCGGAACCGCCGCACGGGAATATACGGCCGGCGGCAGCACGACGACGGCAACGGCGGCCAGGCCCAGGGCGGCCACCACGCCCTGCACGACGCGGCGGTGCATCTCCACCGGGAACAGCCCGCGCAGGGTCAGGGCGAACAAGACCATGGACACGATCCATGACAGGTACTCGGCGCGCATGAAGGCCAGCCACGACACCTGCGGCGGCAGCCCGCGCAGCAACAGCCGCTCGCCGATCAGGTCGGTGTAGACCCCCATGGCCAGGCAGAACAGGCCGAACACCAGCGGCAGGTATTCCCGCCGGCGCACGGCGAAGAAGATCAGCGCCACCACGCCCATGAGCACGTAGACCGACAGCAGGGCGGCGTTGTGGATCACGCGCGCCTCGCGCTGCGTTTCCAGCGCATCGGCCGTCCCCACCACGATCGGGCGGACGAAGCCCCCGGCCCGGTGGTCGAAGTTCGATACGTGCAGGGTGATCCGCAGCGGGCAGGCGAATTCGCGGCTGACCGGAATGCGGTTGTAGACGGCGGCCCAGCTCGCGGCCGCCGACGGGCCGGGCTCGCCGTGCACGGCGACCTCGGTGCCGTTGACGAACCAGCGCCCGGCGGTGCGCTGGCCCACGGCCTCCACGGCCAGCGACTGCCCCTGCGGGCAATTCACCTGCAGCACGTAGCTGCCCCAGCCGTCTGCGCCCGGCGGCTTGCCGTCGGCCGCCAGGTCGTTCCAGCTGGCGGGCACGGGGGCGAAGGCGCGGGTGGGCAACTGCTGCCAGCCGGGGGCGACGAACTGCTGCCAGGCGAAGCCCCACTCGCCCAGCAAGGGCACGGGACGCTGGGGCGTCGACGCCAGTTCCAACTGGCCCTGGACCGCCACCGGCTGCTGCGCGCCGGCAGGGGCGGCCAGGACCAGCAGCAGCAACAGGGGAAGAAGGAAGGCGAGGGCCCTCCGGCTGAAAGTCATGGCGCCAGTTTAGGGCCCGGACCACCGCCAGGGCCGTTGTGCTAAAACCTGCAACGAGATGGATGGAGGGAACCATGAAGTGCCCGCACTGCTCCGAGAAGGTTCACCTCTTTTCCCGGGAGATGAGAGAGATCGCCCGGACCAAGACTTGCCCTCTCTGCGGGAAGCCCGTCAAGTTCGGGCTGATTCACTCGAGGTTCGCCGTCGCGTTCATTCCGATCGCCCTGGCATCCATCGTCCTGGGCCTCGGCGGACCCTTCGCTGCCGGATTTGCCGGCGGCATGGGCGCTGCGTTCGGCTTCGGCCTCAAGAGTGCAGACGCCTAGCACCTCGGCTTTTCCATCCGCAATTCATTTCATCGCCGTGGGCCCCGGCAACCACGACATCGGTCAGTTCGCACTGAGGCACGCGAGCAGCAGTTGCGCTGCGCCGGGCACGCTCGTTTCGAACCGGACCAGCTCGCCCTGCAGGGCCCGGACGTCCAATGGCGTCTCCCGGATCGACGTGATGCTGTCACGCCCCATTTCCTGCAGGTACAGCGCGCCGTACCAGAGGGGAATGTTGCGCCCGCCCGGGCCGGCCAGGGCCCAATCCGAGCGCCAGAGCCTGAGCACTTCGCGCGCGTGGCGCGGGCCCGGACGCGGCCTGGCGAGGACGACTTCGGAACGCCGGCCGCCATCGAACTTGGACAGCACGGGCAGCTCTTCCAGCTTGGGGTTCGGGGTCAACGCCAGCAGGGCGCTCTGCAGCGCCAGCGGCGGCGGCGATTGCCAACCCGCCGGGGCCAGCCGGCTGCGCAGGTCCGCATCCAGGCAGGCAATCTGCAAGGCCATGGGCTCCTCGCGCTCGCCCGCCCCGTCTCGCCGGACCTGCGGCAGCTGGCGCCAGCCGGCACCCGACCACGCCTGCAGCGACGTGAGCCGCAGCGGCTGCGCAACCGTGTATTGCCGCAGGTCTGCCGGCAGGCGCCGGCCGGTCCACAGCACTCCCGCAAGCACCAGGCAAGCGACAGCCACCGCGGCCATGCGCTTGCCGGCTAGCGCTTCACTGGATTGGCGCTGCGTGTAGACCGTGGCGGACAGGGCCACCGCGGCCAGCCCGAAGCTGATCCCGCCGACGACGTCCGAGAACCAGTGGGCCCCGAGATAGAGCCGTGAGAACGCGACGAGCACGACGTACACGCACACGACGACACCGACACCGGTGCGCCAGCGGCGCGACTGGCCGCGCGTGAGCAGAAAGGCGAGGAAGGCCAGCACCACCGCGGACATCGTCGCGTGGCCGCTGGGAAAGGAGAACTGTTCGACACCCTCGTACAGGAGCGTGGGACGGTGCCGCCCGAGGGTGGACTTGAGCACCCGCACGATGACTTCCGCGGATGCGACCGTGGCCACCCAGTAGGCCGCGGTCCGCCAGGCGCGGCGCCACAGCAGCCACGCCAGGATGCCGAAGATCAGGGGCAGCAGCACGCCCACGCTGCCCATCTCCGTGATGAAGAACATCACCCGGTCGCCGTCCTCCGTGCGCAGTTGCTGCAGGAAGGTGAAGACCGACTGGTCCACCGTGACCAGCGGGTCCTGCGCGATCACGTCCTCCAGCACCCCGAGGAACAGCCACATGGAGGCGGCCAGCAGCAGCAGGCCGCCGAGCAGTGCCTGCGATCCCGGCCGTTCCGGGTCCAGCAGCAGGCGGACGCCGCGCGCAGGGAAGTTGTCGTGGCCACGGGCCCACCCCAGGGCCCGATCGCGCAAACGGCCGACCAGGGGAACGAGCCAGCGCAGGCTGCGGGTCACGATCCAGACCGAGCCCCAGAGCAATGCCGCCAGGATCAGCACCAGCAGGGCCAGCCTGCCGCTTGCGGCTTCGGCCAGCTGCAGCGATGCGCCGAAGGCGACGCCCGGCAGGATGTGGGCGGGCGCCCAGAGCAGCGCCGACGCCACATTGGTTGCGTAGAACCTGGTGCGCGGCATCCGCGAGAAACCGGCCAGCAGGGGAACGAAGGCCCGCACCGGTCCGGCGAATCGCGCCAGCACGATGCTGGCCGCCCCGTGCCGGCGGATGAAAGCTTCAGCCCTGGCGATCTGCGGCTGGTAGCGCTGGAAGATTTTCCATGCGCGCACCCGGGCTTCCTGCAACCGGCCGAGCTCGTAGCTGAGCGCGTCTCCCGCAATCGCTCCGGCGGCTGCGAGGACCAGCGTCGGCACCATGCCCAGCGTGCCGTGGCCGACCAGGGCGCCCGCGCCGAACATCACCACGGCGGCCGGAACGAGCGTGCCGACCAGCGCCAGCGACTCGGCGAAGGCAACCAAGGCCACGAGGGCCAGCGCCAGGCCCGGATGGGCCGCTGCAATGGACAGGAAGCCCTCGAGCGCGTGCTGCATGAGCCGCTACTTCACCGGGCCGCGTTGGGAAAGAACAGCTGCTCCCCACCGACCCGGTACGCGGCGATCGTGGCCTGGCCGGCCGGCGAGGTGACCCACTCGATGAACTTCTGCGCCTCGGCCGCCTTCACGTGCGGGTACTTCCGCGGGCTGACCAGCATCACGCCGTACTGGTTGAACAGGCGCTTGTCGCCTTCCACCAGCACGGCCAGGTCGGCGCGGTTCTTGAAGCTGAGCCAGGTGCCGCGGTCGGCCAATGCATATGCGTTGACCGAGGCGGCAATGTTGAGGGCCTGGCCCATGCCGCAGCCGCACTCCTTGTAGCCGCTGCCGCGGTCGGCCAGGCCTGCCTGCGCCCAGTAGCGCTTCTCGGCGGCGTCGGTGCCGCTCTTGTCGCCGCGCGAGATGAAGGGCGCGTTGGCCGCGGCCACCTTGCGCAGCGCGGCCACGATGTCGCTGCCCCGGGTACCGGCGGGATCGGCCTGGGTGCCGACCAGCACGAAGTCGTTGTACATCACCGGGTAGCGGCGCGGCGCATAGCCATCGGCCACGTACTTCTCCTCCGCCGCCTGGTCGTGCACGAACAGCACGTCGGCATCGCCGCGTTTAGCCATGTCGATGGCCTGGCCGGTGCCGACGGCGACCACCTTCACGGCGATGCCGGTGGCCCTGGTGAACTCCGGCAGCAGGTGCCCGAACAGGCCGGACTGCTCGGTGGAGGTGGTCGATGCCATCACGATCGTCGCCTGCGCCTGCGCCAGCGCCGCACCCGCAAACTGCAGCAGCGCCACTGCGGCCGGCAAACAATGCTTCCACCTCATCCCAGTTCTCCCTTGACGAACAACTCCGCCTCGCGCGATGTCGCGCCCAGCGGCCCCTCGAAGAAGGCCTGCACCGGCAGGTCGGCCAGCACCCGGCCCTGCTCCAGGTACAGCACCCGCGTCGCCAGCCGCTTGACCTGGCCCAGGTTGTGGCTCGCGAACACCAGCGTCATGCCGGCCGCTGCAAAGTCGGCCATCAGCGATTCCACCTCGCGCTTGGCATGAGGGTCCAGGCTGGCGGTGGGCTCGTCGAGCAGCAGCACGTGCGGTTTCAGGGCCCAGGCCCGCGCCAGCGCCATCCGCTGCAGCTGGCCGCCGGAGAGCGTGCGCGCATTGCGCAGGGCCACGCTGCCCAGGCCGACGCGGCCCAGGGCCAGCATCGCGTCCAGCCTGGCCTGGCGCCAGGGGGTGCCGCGCAGCCACAGGCCCAGCGCCACGTTGGCGAGCGCCGATGCGCGCAGGGCGAACGGCCGCTGGAACACCATGGCCTGGCGCAGGCTGCCGTCACGCAGCACCGAGCCGGCGCTGGGCCGCAGCAGCCCGTGCAGCACGCGCAGCAGCGTGCTCTTGCCGCTGCCGTTGGCGCCGACGAGCGCCACCCGCTCGCCCACGGCGATGCGCAGGTCCACACCCTGCAGCGCGGGCACCGGGCCGTAGCTCAGGCCCAGTCCTTTCAGCTTCACCCAGGCACTCATCCCGCCGCGCCCTGCAACGCGCCCAGGCCCTCCGAGCGGGCGCCGCGCCAGCGGGCCACCGAGGCGATCAGCGCGTTCAGCCCCAGCACCACGGCCAGCAGCACCAGCCCCAGGGCCAGGGCCAGCGGCAGGTCGCCCTTGCTGGTTTCGAGCGCGATGGCGGTGGTCATCACCCGGGTGAAGCCGTCGATGTTGCCGCCGACGATCATCACCGCGCCCACTTCGGAAATGGCCCGGCCGAAGCACGCCAGCAGCACGGTGAGCAGCGCATAGCGCTCGTCGAAGGCCAGCAGCAGGCTGCGCAGCAGCCGCCCGGCGCCGAGCGACTGCAGCTGCTCGCCGTTGGCTCGGTCGGCGTCCTCCACCACCTGGCGCGTGAGCGCGGTGCACACCGGCAGCACCAGCAGGGCCTGCGCCAGCACCATGGCCTGGAAGGAGAACAGCCAGCCCAGTGCACCGAGCGGGCCGCTGCGCGAAAGCAGCAGGTAGACCACCAGGCCCACCACCACCGAGGGGATGGCCAGCGCGGTGTTCAGCAGCGTGACCAGGGCGCCGCGGCCGGCGAAGCGGGCCACGCCCAGCCAGGCGCCCAGCACCAGGCCGAGCGCGCAGGCGATCAGGCAGGCACTGCCGCTGACGGCCAGCGAGCGCGCGACGATGGCCCACAGCATGGTGTCGGCCCCGGCGATCAGCCCCAGGGCGCGCGCGATGCTGTCGGCAAAGGTGTTCATGGGGGCGAATGCTAAGGCCTTGCCCGCCGCACCCCGGCACGGGCTTGCGAGCTATGAAGGCTCATGCATAGCCGCCACGAAATCGCGACTTCCTTTACGGGAGCCGGACAGTGTGTCGGAGTCGTCCTACGCGGCTGCAATCCCGGACCGACGACACTTCGTACACGGCTCACTTCGCCCATTGGCGCTTGAGGCACATCCCATACAAATCCGATTTGCATTTCCGGAGACTACATGGACGCAGCGACCCTTCCCCCCGCCGGCAAGCGGAAAGCAAAATCCGTCGGCCCTGCAGCGGCCGTCCGGAGCAAGCGGGGCAACGGCGCCGACGTCGGCACATCGGGCCAGCCGGCCAACGACGGTGAAGCCCGATCGCGGCAGATCCTGGCGGCGATGATCGCCTTCTCGGAGGGCGACTTCGGCGCCCGCCTCCCGGTCGACTGGCCCGGCACCAGTGGCCGGATCGCAGAAGCCTTCAACCGCAGCATCCACAACGCGCAGAACGTGACCCGTGAAGCCGATCGCATGAGCGCTTCGGTCGGCCGCGAAGGCCGCCTCTCGCAACGGATGGCGGTGCCCGGCGCCGTGGGCAGCTGGGCCAGCCAGGTCGATTCGCTCAACACCCTGATCGACGACCTGGTGCGCCCGACCACCGACATCGCCCGCACCATTGGCGCCGTCGCCAAGGGCGACCTGGCCCAGCCGATGGACCTGCAGGTCGACGGGCGGCCGCTGAAGGGCGAGTTCCTGCGCTCCGCCAAGCTGGTCAACTCGATGATCGAACAGCTGTCGGTGTTCACTTCCGAGGTAACGCGGGTGGCGCGCGAAGTGGGCACCGAAGGCAAGCTGGGCGGCCAGGCCAAGGTGAAGGGCGTGTCCGGGGTCTGGAAGGAACTGACCGACTCGGTCAACCAGATGGCGGGCAACCTCACGGCGCAGGTGCGCAACATCGCCGACGTGACCATCGCGGTGGCCAACGGCGACCTGTCCAAGAAGATCACGGTGGACGTGCGCGGCGAAATCCTGCAGCTGAAGGAAGCCACCAACACCATGGTGGACCAGCTGCGCTCCTTCGCTTCGGAAGTGACGCGGGTGGCGCGTGAAGTGGGCACCGACGGCCGCCTCGGCGGCCAAGCCGTGGTGCCGGGGGTCGCAGGCACCTGGAAGGACTTGACCGACTCGGTCAACTCGATGGCGAACAACCTCACCTCGCAGGTGCGCAACATCGCGACGGTGACCACCGCCGTTGCGCGCGGCGACTTGAGCCGCAAGATCACGGTGGACGTGAAGGGCGAGATCCTGGAGCTGAAGGAAACCATCAACACGATGGTCGACCAGCTCAATGGCTTCTCCTCCGAAGTGACGCGGGTTGCGCGCGAGGTGGGCACCGAAGGCAAGCTGGGCGGCCAGGCGCGGGTGCCCGGCATCGCCGGCACCTGGAAGGACCTGACCGACTCGGTCAACTCGATGGCGTCGAACCTCACCGGCCAGGTCCGCAACATCGCCGGCGTGGCGACCGCCATCGCCAAGGGCGACCTGTCCTCCAAGATCACGGTGGAAGTGAAGGGCG
>JAQGMU010000157.1 GCA_028292195.1 Ramlibacter sp.
AAAAGGCCAAGCGTCTGGTCGAACACAAGCGCGACGTCATCATCCTGCTGGATTCCATCACCCGCCTGGGCCGCGCCTACAACACCGTGGTGCCGTCTTCGGGCAAGGTCTTGACCGGCGGCGTCGACGCCAACGCCCTGCAGCGCCCCAAGCGCTTCTTTGGTGCCGCGCGCAATATCGAGGAAGGCGGCTCGCTGACCATCATCGCCACGGCACTGGTCGACACCGGCAGCCGGATGGACGAAGTGATCTTCGAAGAGTTCAAGGGCACCGGCAACAGCGAAATTCACCTGGACCGCCGCCTCTACGAAAAGCGCGTGTTCCCCTCGATCCAGCTCAATCGCAGCGGCACGCGCCGCGAGGAGTTGCTGCTGGCCCCCGAGATCCTGCAGAAGACCCGCATCCTGCGCCAGTTCATGTACAACATGGACGAGATCGAGGCGATGGAAATGGTGCTGAAGTCGATGAAGGCCACGAAGACGAACGTGGAATTCTTCGACATGATGCGGCGCGGCGGCTGACCTCTCCCATCCTCGACAAGCGGCCCGCTCGGGCCGCTTTGTCTTGGTAGGCTGGGTTTCGCGCAAGCGAACCCCGGCGCTGGGGTCGCTGCGCGAACCCAGCCTACAGGACACCTTGCCTCCTGTTCGGCCGCACAGCACACTACGCGCCATGCAACGGCGCACCCTCTCCCTCACCACCCTCGCATTCCTGCTGGCAGCGACGACGGCATTCGCCCGTCCCCTCCCCGAAATCCAGAAAAGCGGCAAGCTGATCGCCGCCACCGAAGGCGCGTTCGCGCCCTTCAACCACTTCGAGGGCAGCAAGCTCACCGGCTTCGAGGTGGAGCTGGCCGAACTGGTGGCCAAGAAGATGGGCTTGGGCATCGAGTGGAAGACGCTCGGGTTCGACGCCCTGCTCACCGGACTGGGACAGGACCGCTGGGACC
This sequence comes from Ramlibacter sp., assembly GCA_028292195.1. Lineage (GTDB taxonomy): Bacteria > Pseudomonadota > Gammaproteobacteria > Burkholderiales > Burkholderiaceae_C > Ramlibacter. The sequence goes on from JAQGMU010000157.1 coordinate 950, forward strand.
TGGTGATTGCCTCGCACGGCATCACCGACGAACGTGCCAAGGCGGTCAGCTTCATGGCGCCGCACTACTGCTCCGGCGGCCTGATCGTGGCCAAGGACCCGGCCATCCGCACGGCGAAGGACCTGGCCGGCAAGACGGTCGCCGTGCAGACCGGCACCACCTACCTGGAAAACGTCAAGAAGCTGGCCGGGGCCAAGGAAGTCAAGAACTTCCCAGGCGACGGCGATGCCCGGGCGGCGCTGGTCACCGGCCGCGTCGACGCCTGGGTGTCGGACCGCTTCGCCGCCCTCGAAGCCGTGCGCAGGAATCCGGGGCTGAAACTGCAGGCCGGCGAGCTCCTGTTCACCGAACGCATCGCCGCCGCCGCTGCCAAGGGCAACACCCCACTGGTCCAGGCCTGGAACCAGGCACTGGCGGCCGTGATGGCCGACGGCAGCTACGCGCAGCTGTCGCGCCGCTATTTCGGCGAAGACGTGCGCTGCAAGTGATGCCCTGGCCCGCCGCCTGGAGCCGGGCGCGCCGCAGCCAGGCCGCCCTGCTGGTGACGGCGGTGCTGCTGGTGGCCTCGCTCTGGCTGCTGGGCGCCGTGCTGGCGCTGCTGCCCGAACCGATCGGCAGCAACGCCGCGCAGTTCGCCGCCGGCGCCCGCACCACGCTCTGGCTCACCCTGCTCTCCGGCGCGATCGGCCTGGCGCTGGGCACGCTGGCTGCGCTGGGCCGGACCTCGAAGCACGCGCTGGCGCGCGGCGCCGCCGGCTTCTACCTGTGGGTCATCCGCGGCACGCCGCTGCTGGTGCAGATCCTGTTCGTTTACTTCGCCCTGCCGCTGCTGGTGCCGGGCTGGAACCTGCCGGACTTCGCGGCGGCGGTGGTCGCCCTGTCGGTCAACGTCGGCGCCTACAACGCCGAAGCCATCCGGGCCGGCCTGCTTGCGGTTCCCCGCAGCCAGACCGAGGCGGCCCGGGCCCTCGGCCTGCAGCCGCTGCAGGTGATGGTGCACGTGGTGGCGCCGCAGGCGATCCGCGTCGCCCTGCCGCCGCTGGCCAACAACCTGGTGGCGCTGCTGAAGGACTCGTCCCTGGCCTTCGCCATCGGCGTGGTGGAGCTCACCAACATCGGCAACCGCGTCCAGGCCGCAACCTTCCAGCCGGTGGCCACCCTGGCCACCACGGCCTGCATCTACCTGCTGCTGACCACCCTGCTGACCCAGGCATCCGACGCCCTGGAGCACCGCTGGAGCGCCGGGTTATAATCATCGGCTTTCCAGGAAAGTACGCCAGATGTCCTGGCGCGGCTACCGGCACTGACGAGGACCCCATGAAAGAAGGCATTCACCCCAACTACCGCGACGTCTGCTTCGTGGACCTGTCGAACGGTTTCAAGTTCGTCACCCGTTCCTGCGTGAACACCCGCGAGATGACGAAGATGGACGACGGCCGCGAGCTGCCGCTGTTCAAGCTGGACACCTCCAGCGAATCGCACCCGTTCTACACGGGCACCCAGAAGTCGGTGAACGACATGGGCGGCCGCGTCGACAAGTTCTTCAAGAAGTTCGGCAACAAGAACGCCGCAGCCAAGTAAAGGCTCGCGACTCGTCAAGAAAGGCAGCTTGCAGGCTGCCTTTTTTGTTTGACAATCGCCTCCGCGTGAACCAGCCCACCCCCGCCATCGTCGCCCAGAGCGCCGTGCGCCGCCTGCCCCGGTGGGCCCTGCTGCTGTTCTGTGCCGCCTACGTGCTGCCCGGCTTCATCGGCCGGGGCCCGTGGAAGAACGCCGACATGATGGCTTTCGGCTACATGTACGAGCTGGCGCAGGGCCGCGCCGCCTGGCTCGCGCCCACCCTGCTGGGCCAGCCGCCGGAGTTCGATGCCCTGCTGCCCTACTGGCTGGGCGCCTGGGCGATGCAGCTGGCGCCGGGCTGGATAGACCCCGATTTCGCCGCCCGCCTGCCCTTCATCGGCCTGCTGGTGCTGACGCTGGTGGCCACCTGGTACGGCGTCTACTACCTCGCCCGCACGCCCGGCGCGCAGCCGGTGCCCTTCGCTTTCGGCGGCGAGGCCAGGCCCACCGATTACGCCCGGGCCGTGGCCGACGCCGGCCTGCTGGCGCTGGTGGCCTGCCTGGGGCTGATGCAGCTGTCGCACGAGACGACGCCGGCCCTGGCCCAGCTGGGGTTCACCGCGCTGGCCTTCTACGGGCTGGCGGCGCTGCCTTACCGCCTGGTCGTGCCGTCCCTCGCCATTGCGCTGGGCCTGCTGGGCCTGACCTTGAGCGGCGCCCCCACGATGGCGGCGCTGTTCGCCCTGGGCGGCGCCGCCCTGCATTTCAGCGACGCGCCCGAAGACGCCACCACGCCGGCCCGCGGCCGCCGCGGCGCGCTGGTGGTGCTGGTGCTCGCCGGCCTGGCCGCCGCGGTGGCCGAAGGCTTCCACGCCTGGCACTGGCGGCTGGGAGTGCCGGAGGCCCAGGCCCACAACTGGCGCACGCTGGCCAAGCTGATCGTCTGGTTCACCTGGCCGGTCTGGCCCCTGGCCCTGTGGACTGCCTGGCGCTGGCGCCGCCAGCTGAACCGGCGCCACGTGGCGCTGCCGATCTGGTTCGCGCTGGTCAGCGTGGGCACCACGCTGCTGGCCCCGAATCCCGACCGCGCGCTGCTGCTCAGCCTGCCCGCGATGGCGGCACTTGCGGCCTTCGCGCTGCCCACCTTCTCGCGCAGCGCCTCGGCGCTGATCGACTGGTTCACGCTGCTGTTCTTCAGCGGCATCGCCATCTTCATCTGGGTGATGTGGATCGCCATCCAGACCGGCTTCCCGGCCCGGCCGGCCGCCAACGTCGCGCGGCTGGCCCCCGGCTTCGTCCCGAGCTTCGGGCTGCTGCCCTTCGTCGTGGCGCTGCTGGCCACGGTCGCCTGGGTCTGGCTGGTGCGCTGGCGCACCAGCCGCAGCCGCGAAGCGATCTGGAAAAGCCTGGTGCTGCCGGCCGGCGGCACCGCGCTCAGCTGGCTGCTGGCCACCTCGCTGTGGTTGCCGGTGCTGGACTACGCCCGCAACTACACGACGGTGGTCAATGGCCTGACCAGGCGGCTGGACGTCACCGGCTGCGTGGAGGTGTTCGGCCTGACGCGGCCGCAGATCGCGGCCCTGCGTTTCCACGGCGGCCTAGACCTGCAGCCGGCCACCCTGCCCAACGCCTGCCCCTGGCTGGTGGTGGCGCAGGAACTGCAGCCCTCGCTGGCCATGGTGCTGGAGCCGCGCCAGTGGACGCTGGTGGCGACCATCAAGCGGCCGACCGACAAGGACGACAACCTGCTCCTGTACCGCAAAAGGTAGTCCCGTCTGAAGGGGCCTGGCAAAGCCGGTTCCCCCTTCACAAAGGGAGATCGGCCTGCGCTGCGCAGAGAAAACAAAGCGACTCCCTGCCCATAGCGGGGGCGAGTCTTGACGGATGGAAGAATGAAGGAACGCGGAATCATCGCGCGCCACGCCGGCACGGTGCTGGCCGGCCAGCTGGCCACCATGGCGTTCGGCGTGACCGACACCATCGTGGCCGGCCGCTATTCGCAACAGGCGCTGGCCGCGCTGTCGGTCGGCGCTGCCGTCTTCATCACGGTGTTCATCGCCCTCCTGGGCATCTTGCAGGCCCTGCTTCCGACCTGGGCGGAGCTGTATGGCGCCGGCCGCCGCGAGGACCTCGGCCGCTCGGTGCGCCAGGCCCTCTACCTGGCGGGTTTCGCCTGCGTCGTCGGCGTGGTCGCCCTGCAGTTCCCCGGCTTCCTGCTGCACACCACGGACGTGCCGGCGGCGCTGGAAAGCGACGTGCGCAGCTACCTTGCCGTGCTCACGCTGGCGCTGCCGCCGGCGCTGCTGTTTCGCATGTACAGCACGCTGAACCAGAGCCTGGGCAAGCCGCAGCTGGTGACCTGGCTGCAGCTCGCATCGGCGGCGGTGAAGATTCCGCTGACGGCCTGGTTCGCCTTCGGCGGCCTCGGCCTGCCGGCCATGGGCGCGGTCGGCTGCGCCTGGGCCACGGTGGTGGCCAACTGGCTGTTCCTGGGCATCGCGGCCTGGCTGGTGCGCACCGACGCGCTGTACCAGCCGTATGCCATCTGGCGCCGCGTCGAGCGGCCCGACTGGCACGCCATCGCCAACTTCGCCCGCCTCGGCATTCCGGCGGGGCTGGCCCTCACGGTGGAAGTCACCTCGTTCACGCTGATGGCACTGTTCATCGCGCGCCAGGGCACGCTGGCGGCCGCGGCCCACCAGGTGGCAGCGAACCTGGCCGCGGTGCTGTACATGGTGCCGCTGTCGGTCGCCATCGCCACCAGCGCGCGGGTCAGCTACTGGCTGGGCGCGGGCGACCCGAAGCGGGCCCGCCTGTGCATCCGCACCGGCTTCCGCCTGGGCTGGTCGCTGGCGCTGCTGCTGGCCTGCGTGATGTTCTTCGCGCGCCGCGGCATCGCGGCCACCTACTCGTCGGACCCGCAGGTCGCGGCGCTGGCCGCCAGCCTGCTGGCCATCGTGGCGGTCTACCACCTGGGCGACGCCACCCAGGCCCTGTGCGTGTTCGTGCTGCGCTGCTACCGGGTCGCCGTGCTGCCCCTGGTGGCCTACAGCGTGCTGCTGTGGGGCGTGGGCGTGGTCGGTGGCTACCTGCTGGCCTACCGCGGCCTGGGCCCCTGGCCGCCCCAGAACAGCCCGGCCGCCTTCTGGCTGGCCAGCACCTTCGCCCTGGCCCTGCTGGCCGTCATCCTGCCGCTGATTCTGTGGCGGTCCGTTCGGCGCTACCGCCCGACGTGACGGGGTCCGGCCGCACGCGGGCGGCGGGCAGCACGATGGTGAAGGTGGAGCCCACGCCCGGCATGCTGTCGATCTTCAGCTCGCCGCCGTGCCGCTGCACCACGTGCTTGACGATCGCCAGGCCAAGCCCGGTGCCGCCGGTTTCGCGCGAGCGGCTGCGGTCGACGCGGTAGAAGCGCTCCGTCAGGCGCGGCAGGTGTTCGGCGGCGATGCCGGGGCCGGTGTCGTGCACCGTGAACTCGAGCCGGCCGCCCGGCAGCAAAGTGGCTGCCACGGCGATGGTGCCGGAGCTCGGCGTGTAGCGCACCGCGTTGCCGACCAGGTTGGACAAGGCGCTGGCCAGCTCCGCCGGCGCGCCGGAAATGGACACCGCTGGCGCCGGCGCGAAACGCAGCTCCTGTGTCCGGCCCAGCGCCGCGGCGATGGCCTCGGCCTCCTGCTGGCTTTGCACCAGCAGCTGGCCCACGGTGATCCATTCACCGGCGCCGGGCAGCGGGCTGCCCTCCAGCCGCGACAGCGTCAGCAGGTCGCTCACCAGCGTCTCCATGCGCTGGGCCTGCTGCGCCATCGTCTGCAGGTAGCGCCGCCGTTCCTCGGCCGGCAGGTCCAGGCTCTGCAGGGTCTCGACGTAGCCTGACAGCACGGTCAGCGGCGTGCGGATCTCGTGCGACACGTTGGCGACGAAATCGCGCCGCATCACGTCGGCCTGCTCCACGGCCGTGACGTCCCGCGACAGCAGCAGCATGCGGCCCTCGCCGTAGGGGTGGAGCCGCAGCGAAACCTTGCGCGGCCGGGCCGTGGAACTGCCGGGGGCGGCGATCACCACGTCCTGGTTGGCATTGCGCGCCTGGAAGAAGACGCTGAAGCCGGGGTCGCGCACCAGGTTCACGATGTACTGCTGCAGGTCACGCTCCGGGTCCAGCCCGAGGTGCGAGGCCGCCGTCTCGTTCAGCCACTCGATGCGGGCTTGCCGGTCCAGCAGCACCACCCCGTTGGGCGAGGCGCGCAGGGCGTCGAGGAAGTCCTCCAGCCGGTGTTCGGCATCGGCCGCCTTCTTCTCGCGCACGGTCAGGGCACGGCGGAACCGGTCGGCCGCTTCGCCCCACAGGCCGGCCACCTGGGGCATGGAACGGAACTCGCCGCGCCGCAGCCAGCGCCGCACCTTGAGCGCGCGCAGGCTTTCCAGCGAGAACCAGGCGATGGCGCCCGCCAGCAGGCCCAGCACCGCCACCCGCTCACCCCCGAACCACCAGCCGGGCAAGCCGCCGATGGCCAGGCAGAACAGGAAAGCGGCGATGCGGGCGGTCATTCGGGATGGGAAGCGCCGGCGCGAGCGTCAGGCAGCCGTGCGCGCCACCGGCTGCGCGGTGATGCGGTAGCCGGCGCCGCGCACCGTCTCCACCAGCGCGCCGGCCGCCGGGCCGAGCGCTTCGCGCAGCCGCTTCACGTGCACGTCCACCGTGCGCTCCTCGATGAAGACGTGGTCGCCCCAGACCTTGTCCAGCAGTTGCTGGCGGCTGTGGACGCGCTCCGGGTGCTTCATCAGGAAATGCAGCAGCTTGAATTCGGTCGGGCCCAGCTTGAGGGCTCGGCCCTGCCACGCCACCCGGTAGGCGGCGGAGTCGAGGCTGAGGCCGGCCAGGGTGACGACGTCGTCGGCCTTCTCCGGCGAGCGCCGGCGCAGCACGGCGCGGATGCGCGCCAGCAGCTCCTGGGTGGAGAACGGCTTGGTGATGTAGTCGTCGGCGCCGGCGTCCAGCCCGCTCACCTTGTCGCTCTCGTCGCCGCGCGCGGTCAACATCAGGATCGGAATCGCCTTGGTGCGCGGGTCGGCGCGCCAGCGGCGGGCCAGCGCCACCCCGCTCTGGCCCGGCAGCATCCAGTCCAGCAGGATGGCGTCGGGCAGCACGGCGTCGATCTCGCGCTGCGCCGCCTCGCCGTCCTCGGCCCAGACCGGCGACAAGCCGTTGTGGCGCAGGTTCACCGCCACCAGTTCGGCGATGGCGGGCTCGTCTTCGACGATGAGGATGCGCGGCTGGCGTTGCATGCGCATCACTTGATGGCCAGCTCGATGTGTTCCATCGAGCTGTGGCGCACGTCCGCGCCCTTGACGACATAGATGATGAATTCGGCGATGTTCTTGGCGTGGTCGCCGATGCGCTCGATGGCCTTGGCCACGAACAGCAGGTCGAGGCTGGACGAGATCGTGCGGGGGTCTTCCATCATGTAGGTGATGAGCTTGCGCACGAAGCCGTCGAACTCGCGGTCCAGCAGGTCGTCCTCCTTCAGGATGGCCACCGCCGCGGCCGTGTCGAGGCGGGCGAAGGCATCCAGCGCCTTGCGCAGCTGCGCCGACGCCAGGTCCGCCGCCACCCCCAGTTCGCCGGCCGGCAGCGTGCGCTGGGCACCGCTCTTGCCGATGATGCTGCGCACCATGCGGGCGATGCGCTCGGCCTCGTCGCCGACGCGCTCGAGGTTGGCGGTGGTCTTGGAGATCGCCATCAGCAGGCGCAGGTCGCGCGCCGTCGGCTGGCGCCGCGCGATGACGGAAGAGAGTTCGCGGTCGATCTCCACTTCCATGTTGTTGACGCGGTTCTCCGTCTCTATGACTTCGATGGCGGCGTCCTCGTTGAAATGCGCGAGCGCGTAGATCGCCTGCCGGATCTGCGACTCGACCAGGCCGCCGAGCTCCATGACGCGGGTGGAGAGCGAGTTGAGTTCGCTGTCGAACTGGGTGGAAAGGTGCTTGTCTGGCATTTGTGCTGCTCCCCCGCTCAGCCGAACCGGCCGGTGATGTAGTCCTCGGTCTCCTGCCGCTTGGGCTTGAAGAAGATCTGCTCCGTCTCGCCCACTTCGATCAGGTCGCCGAGGTACATGTAGGCGGTGTAGTCGGACACGCGCGCCGCCTGCTGCATGTTGTGCGTCACGATCACCACGGTGTAGTCGTGCTTCAGCTCCGCGATCAGTTCCTCGATCTTGCCGGTGGAGATCGGGTCCAGCGCCGAACAGGGCTCGTCCAGCAGCAGCACCTCCGGCTTGATGGCGATGCCGCGCGCGATGCACAGGCGCTGCTGCTGGCCGCCCGAGAGGCCGGAGCCGCTCTGGTTCAGCTTGTCCTTCACCTCGTCCCACAGGGCCGCCTTGCGCAGCGCCCATTCGACCCGGTCGTCCATGTCGGCCTCGCCCAGCGACTCGAAGAGCCGCACGCCGAAGGCGATGTTGTCATAGATCGACATGGGGAACGGGGTCGGCTTCTGGAAGACCATGCCGACCTTCGCACGAATCAGGGCCACGTCCTTCTTCGAGGTCAGGAGGTTCTCGCCGTCCAGGACGATCTCGCCCTGGGCCCGCTGGTCCGGGTACAGCTCGTACATGCGGTTGAAGGTGCGCAGCAGGGTCGACTTGCCGCAGCCGGAGGGGCCGATGAAGGCCGTGACCTTCTTCTCGGGGATCGTCTTGTTGACGTTACGCAGGGCGTGGAACTTCCCGTAGAAGAA
>JAQGMU010000171.1 GCA_028292195.1 Ramlibacter sp.
GCGTGTAAATGGCCTTGTGCTTGCCGCGCAGTCGGAGGGCAGCTTCGCTGGCTACCCGTCCGAGCACCTTGTCGGTGGCGTCAATCACAAACCACTCGTGCTTCACGTCAGCGGGCTTGGCGCTGACGGTATAAGACATGAGATTTCCTGGTTTGCGGGCCCTTTTCCACGGTCGGTGTCCCTCTGGCGGGGATCTCTTAGGTGGGTTGTCACAGGCGCGAACTCAAAGAGAGTGCCGTTCCTGATCCTTCCGTCGCGGGGCCACTGAAGCGCTACGGAACCCGGCATTATACGAAAAAAGCCGACCGGGGGGTTTGCAGGCCCTCTCGACCGGAAGACGGCGGGTACCATCGGCGGATGTTCAGCTACCGCCACGGCTTCCATGCCGGCAACCACGCCGACGTCCTCAAGCACATGGTGCTGATCGCGGTCATCAAGCACCTGACGGCCAAGCCGACGGCCCTGACGGTGGTCGACACCCATGCCGGGGCCGGCCTGTACCGGCTCGATTCGGACTTCGCAGGCACCTCGGGCGAAGCCCAGGACGGCATCGTGAAATTGCTGGCCAGCCCGCTGGCCGCCGAACCGCCGCCGCTGCTGGCCGACTACCTGCAGCTGATCGCCAGCTTCAACCCCTCCGGCCGCAACAGGATCTACCCCGGCTCGCCCTTCGTCACCCAGGCGCTGCTGCGCAAGGAGGCGCGCGACAAGCTGTGGCTGTTCGAGCTGCACCCCACCGACGCCAAGGCGCTGGCGGAGCACGTGCTCCAGCTCGAAGACCAGCGCATGCTGGCGATCAAGCGGGAAGACGGCTTCGAGGGCCTGCGCGCCCTGCTGCCGCCGCCGTCGCGCCGCGCGCTGGTGCTGATCGACCCCAGCTACGAGATCAAGAACGACTACGGGCGGGTGGCGCTGTGCATCCAGGAGTCGCTGAAGAAGTTCGCCACCGGCACCTACATGGTCTGGTATCCGGTCATCCCCCGGCCGGAAGCGCATGAACTGCCGCGGCGGCTGAAGACGCTGTCCAACCAGGCCGGCAAGCCCTGGCTGCACGCGACGCTGAACATCGGCCAGGCGCCGGAGCGGGCCAACACCCACACGCCGGGCGAGAAGCCGCCGCGGCAGGGCCTGACGGCCAGCGGGGTCTTCCTGGTGAACCCGCCGCACACCTTGAAGGCGGCCCTGCTGGAGGTGCTGCCGCAGCTGGTGGAGACGCTGGGCCGCGGGCGCGGGCAGGGACACGCGGTCGAATCCGGCGGCTAGCTACTCGGCGGGGCCGTCGGGCGCTTCCGGCAACACGGTCAGGCTCACCTGCGCCACCCCGGCGCCGCCGCGCCCGATGCCGATCGCCCGGGCCGCGGCCTGGCTCAGGTCGATGATGCGCCGGCGCAGATACGGCCCACGGTCGTTGATGCGCACTTCGACGGCGCGGCCGGTGGCCAGGTTGCGCACCTGCACCCGGGTGCCGAACGGCAGGGTGGGATGGGCCGCCGTCAGGGCATGCATGTCGAAACGCGCGCCGCTGGCCGTGCGCCGGCCGTGAAAGCGCTGCCCGTACCAGGATGCCAGGCCGTGCTCGCCGATCCCGGCCTCCACCGCCTCGGCGGCCCGCGCCGCACCCGGCGCCGCCATGGCAAGGGCGAGCGCGGCGGCGGCCAGGGCGTGCGAGCGTGCCAGGGTCACGCCAGCCGCTGGCACAGCGCCAGTGTGGGCCCCGCCTGGTTCATCGTGTAGAAGTGCAGGCCGGGGGCGCCCCCGCGCTGCAGCCGCTCGCACAGGTCGCCCACCACGTCGAGGCCGAAGGCCTTGATCGAGGCCGTGTCGTCGCCGAAGCCTTGCAGCCGCAGGCGGATCCAGCGCGGAATCTCGGCGCCGCAGGCATCCGAAAAGCGCAGCAGCTGGCTCGAATTGGTGATCGGCATGATGCCCGGCACCACCGGCAACGCCACGCCCAGCTTGCGCGCCTCGTCGACGAAGCGGAAGTAGGAATCGCTGTTGTAGAAGTACTGCGTGATGGCCGAATCGGCGCCGGCCTTCGCCTTGGCCTCGAAAGCCAGCAGGTCGGCCTGGGGCGACTTGGCCTGCGGATGCACCTCGGGGTAGCAGGCCACCTCGATGCGGAACGTGCTGCCGGTTTCGGCGCGGATGAACTCCACCAGCTCGCTGGCGTACTGGAACTCGCCGCCCATGCCGTAGCCGCTCGGCATGTCGCCGCGCAGCGCCACGATGCGCTTCACGTTCATGGCCTTCAGTTGCGCCAGCTGATCGCGCACCTTGGCGCGGGTCGCGCCTATGCAGCTGAAGTGCGAGGCCGCTTCCACGCCTTCGGCGAGGATCTCGCTGACGGCGGTGAAGGTGCCGCCCTGGGTGGAGCCGCCGGCGCCGAAGGTAACCGAGCAGAACTCGGGCCGCAAGGCATAGAGCTGCTTGCGGGCGGCGCGCAGCTTGTCGCTGCCTTCCGCCGTCTTGGGCGGGAAGAATTCAAGGCTGAGGGGAAGCATCAATCTCTCCTCTGGGCATGCAAAAAGAACTCACGGTTCCCATCGCCACCGGCGATGGGACTGTCATACCAGCCGCGCACCGGCAGGGCCAGCGCGGCGCAGGCGTCGCGCAAGCGCTGCTCCACCTGCGCGTACAGCGCCGGCTCGCGCACCACGCCGCCCTTGCCGACCTGGCCCGGCTGCAGCTCGAACTGCGGCTTGGCCAGCATCAGCAAATGGCCTTGCGGCTTCAGCAACGGCACCAGCGCAGGCAGCACCAGCGTCAGCGAGATGAACGACAGGTCGCCGCTCACCAGGTCGAAGTCGGCGCCGACCTGCTCCGCGCTCAGCTCGCGGGCATTCAGCTTCTCGATGGCCACCACACGGGGGTCCCGCCGCATCTTCTCGTGCAGCTGGCCGTGGCCGACGTCGATGCCAGTCACCCGGGCCGCGCCATGCTGCAGCAGGCAATCGGTGAAGCCGCCGGTCGACTGGCCCACGTCGAGGCAGGTCCAGCCGCCGACGTCGAGGCCGGCCGTGCGCAGGGCGCCTTCCAGCTTCAGGCCGCCGCGCGACACGTAGCGGGATTCCGCGGTGTCCAGCAGCTCGATCCGCGCCGCCTCCGGCAGCTCGTCGCCATTCTTGGCGACGGGCTTCCAGGCGGCGCCGTCGAACCACCGCACGCCAGCCGCGATCAGCCGCTGCGCTTGCGAGCGCGAAGCGGCGAGACCGCGTTCGACGAGGAGCTGGTCGGCACGCATGCGTGTGCACAGGGCGGGCGCCGCCCGCCCATGCGCCATCAATACCGGTACGTGTCCGCCTTGTACGGGCCGTTCTTGCT
>JAQGMU010000197.1 GCA_028292195.1 Ramlibacter sp.
GCCTCATCGAGTTCATCGAGCAGAGCGTCTTCAGCCTGATCAACCAGATCGGCGAGCGCGAGGCCGACGGCCAGGCCCAGGCCGGGCGCATCGTCGGCATGCTGATCCAGTTCGCCGAGAAGAACCCGGGCATGACGCTCGTGATGGTCGGCGACGCCCTGGTGTTCGAGAACGACCGCCTGCAGCAGCGCATGAACCAGTTCTTCGACAAGGTCGAAGCTTCGCTCAAGCAGTGCCTGCGCGCCAGCCCCGAGAACGCCGCCGCGCCGACGGTCGACGCCCAGGTGCGCGCCTCGGTGCTCACCGCCTTCATCGTCGGCCGGCTGCAGCGCTTCGCCCGTTCCGGGTTCAAGCGGGCGCCGTCGGAGCATCTCGAGGCCTCGCTCGCCCGCATGCTCTGAATGACAAAATGACGGCGCGCTGCGCGCGTCGATGACGCGCACGGCGCACGACAAGTCATTCCATCGTGTTGAGAATCCGCCTCGCCGGCGAGGATGCCCTCCTGCATCCCTCCGGCACCCTCTACCTTTCCACCTGGCAGACCCTGCTGGTCGCCGACGCCCACTTCGGCAAGGCCGTGAGCTTCCGCAAGCTGGGCGTGCCGGTGCCGCGCGGCACCACCAGCGGCACGCTGGCCAGGCTCGATGAAGCGGTCGCGGCCACGGGCGCGAAACGGGTCGTATTCCTCGGCGACTTCCTGCATTCGAAGCGATCGCACGCGGCCGGCACGCTGGGTGTGCTGCACGACTGGCGCGCCGCGAATCCGGGGCTCGCGCTGACGCTGGTGCGCGGCAACCATGACGACCGCGCCGGCGACCCGCCGGCCAGCCTCGGCTTCACGGTGGTGGACGAGCCGCTGCCGCTGGGTCCGTTCGCGCTGTGCCACCACCCGCGACCGGTCGATGGCGCCTATGTACTCGCGGGCCACTGGCACCCCTGCATCAGCGTGGCCGGCCGCGCCTTCGAACGGCTGCGCTTGCCCTGCTTCTGGCTGGGCGACGACAGCGGCCAGCTGCCGGGGCAGGCGGTGGGCATCCTGCCGGCCTTCGGCGGCTTTACCGGCATGCACCGGATCGAGCCGCGCGCGGGCGACCGCATCTTCCCGATCGCCGGTGAGGCGGTGCGGGCGCTGCCGCCGCTGCCTGTGCCGTAGCGCCTCGCGTCAGACGACGCACTACAGACACCGTCAGCAGCCGCTGGCGCAGCGGACACTCCGCCTGCCCTGCAATGGGGGGAGCAACAACCGTTGAAGGAGTCCCCATGAAACTGCAACACGCAGGCTGTGCCATTGCCCTGGCCCTGGCCGCCGCCGCGGCCGTCCCGGCCTTCGCCCAGACCGTCGTCACCACCGGCACCGGCGCCACCGTCACGACCAGCACCAACGTCACCGTGACACCGGCCATGCCCGCGCCCGCGATCGCCGCCAGGACCGTGACCATCCCCGGCGCGGTGGTGAGCGAAATCGGCTCGAACACCACGGTCAACGGCGACAGCAGGACCACCGTCACCAGCTACTGGGTCAACGTGCCGCAGGACGTGACGCGCGACACCAGCTTCCAGCGCTGGCAGCAGCTGAAGTAGATCAGGCGATGCGGGCGCCTACCTTGGCGCCCGCCGCGACGATTTCGGTCCAGGTCGTGTCGTCGACGTCGATGCCTTCGCGCTCGCGCTTGACGCGCGCGGCGCGTTCCGGTTCGCCTGCCAGCAGCACGCCGTCGCTGCCCGGCGCGGCCGGGCTTTGCTTCAGCCAGTCGGCGAAGGCCAGCGCCTCGCGCGCGAACTCGTTCTGCGTGCCCAGCTTGCGCGGGTCCACCAGCACCGTGAACATGCCGTTGATGACCGAGCGCTGGTTGTCCGCGGGCCGGTGCCAGGTGCCGCTGCCGGTCAGCGCACCGCCCAGCAGCTCGCAGGCCACCGCCATCCCGTAGCCCTTGTGCTCGCCGAAGGCGAGCAGCGCGCCGAACATGCCGCCCGGCTGCGGCACGACCACCACGCCGGGGTCGGTCGTCGGCTGGCCCTTCTCGTCGATCAGGTAGCCCGGCTCTACGCGCCGGCCCTCGTTGTGGGCGACGCGCATCTTGCCCTGCGCCACCCGGCTGGTGGCGAAGTCCAGCACGAAGGGCTCGCGCCCTTCCATCGGCACGCCAACGCAGAAGGGATTGGTGCCGTAGCGGCCGTCGCCACCGCCGAAGGGCGCCACCACGGGACGCGACTGCACGTTGACGAAATGGATGCTGACCAGGCCGCGCGCCACCGCCATCTCGGCGAAGTGGCCGATGCGGCCCAGGTGATGCGCATTGGCCAGCGCCATCACGCAGCTGCCGGTCTGCTGCGCGCGTTCCATGCCCAGCGCCATCGCCTGCGCGCCGACGACCTGGCCGTAACCGCGCTGGCCGTCCAGCGCCAGCAGGCTGCCGCCATCGAGCTTCACTGCGATGGCGGAATTCGGCTTCAACCCGCCTTCGAGCACCGCGTCGATGTAGCGCGGCACCATGCCGACGCCATGCGAGTCATGGCCGCTCAGGTTGGCGAGCACCAGGTTGTCGGCGACGGTTTGGGCTTCCTCTTTCGAGCTGCCGGCGGCGGCGATGACTTCGGCGACGGTGCGGCGCAGTTGCGCGGCTTGCAAGGTCTTGCCCATGGAGTCTCCTGGTTGTGTTGTGCGCGATGGTGGGGTCGCTGCGCGAACCCACCCTACGGGTTCGGGTGCATTTCGTAGGGTGGGTTCGCGAAGCGACCCCACCATGGCGGCGCCAACTACATGACGGCGCCGACTTGCCAGGGCACGAACTCGTTCTGGCCGTAGCCATGTTGCTCGCTCTTGCTGGCCTCGCCCGATGCGGTGGCCAGCACCATCCGGAAGATCCGCTCGCCCATCTCCTGGACCGAGGCCTTGCCGTCGATGATCTCGCCGCAGTTGATGTCCATGTCCTCTTCCTGCCGCTGCCACAGCGCCGTGTTGGTGGCGATCTTCAGCGAGGGCGAGGGCGCGCAGCCATAGGCCGAGCCGCGGCCGGTGGTGAAGCAGATCATGTTGGCGCCGCCCGCCACCTGGCCGGTTGCGCTCACCGGGTCGTAGCCGGGCGTGTCCATGTAGACGAAGCCGTGCGCATCGACCGGCTGCGCGTATTCGTACACCGCCTGCAGGTTGGAGGTGCCGCCCTTGGCCACGGCGCCCAGCGACTTCTCCAGGATAGTGGTGAGGCCGCCGGCCTTGTTGCCGGGCGAGGGGTTGTTGTTCATCTCGCCCTCGTTGACCTTGGTGTAGTTCTCCCACCAGTGGATGCGCTCTATCAGCTTCTCGCCGACTTCGCGCTTCACCGCGCGCCGCGTCAGCAGGTGCTCGGCGCCGTAGATCTCGGGCGTTTCCGACAGGATCGCGGTGCCGCCGTGCGCCACCAGCAGGTCGACCGCCGCGCCCAGCGCCGGGTTGGCGCTGATGCCGGAGTAGCCGTCGGAGCCGCCGCACTGCAGGCCGATGGTGATGTGGGCCGCGCTGCAGGGCTCGCGCTTGACGCGATTGGCCGCCGGCAGCATCTGCTTGACCAGGGAGATGCCCTTTTCCACCGTCTTGCGGGTGCCGCCCGTGTCCTGGATGTTGAACACCTGCAGCGTCTCGCCTTCGCGCAGGCTGCTGTGGGCCAGCCAGGCGTTGATCTGGTTGGCCTCGCAGCCCAGGCCGACGACGATCACCGCGGCGAAGTTGGCATGGGTCGCGTAGCCGGCCAAGGTGCGCTCCAGGATCTTCATGCCCGTGCCTTCCGTGTCCATGCCGCAGCCTGTGCCGTGGGTGAGGGCCACGATGCCGTCGACGTTGGGGTAGTCCGCCAGCGCCTGCGGATGGGTCTGGCGCGAGAAGTGGTCGGCGATCGCGCGGGCGGCGGTGGCGGAGCAGTTCACGCTGGAGAGCACGCCGATGTAGTTGCGCGTGGCCACCCGGCCGTCGGCGCGCTTGATGCCCATGAAGGTGGCCTCGCGCAGCGGCGGCACGGTCTTGACGTCGGCGCCGAAGGCGTAGTCGCGGGCGAAGGCGCCACCCTCCGGGCCCATGCCCAGGTTGTGCGTGTGCACGTGCTCGCCGGCGGCGACCGCGCGGCTGGTGAAGCCGATGATCTGGTTGTAGCGGCGCACCGGCGCGCCGGCCGGCAGGTCGCGCACGGCGACCTTGTGGCCGGGCGGCACCAGGCCGCGCACGGCCACGCCTTCGACCGTGCTGCCGCCCACCAGCTGGGAGCGGGCGATCAGCACGTCGTCGTTCGGATGGAGTCGGATGAAGGGGTTCATGGGGTCCTCGGAATGGCCGGTGTGTTCAGGGCTTGTTGGCGCGCTTCCAGCTGGCGCTGTAGCGGCCGGTGGCTTTCTTCAGGTGCTGCTGCATGGCGGCGCGGGCCGCTTCCGGGTCACGGGCGCGGATGGCGGCCAGCACGGCGGCGTGTTCGGCCAGCGCGGCCTGCCACGACGCGGGGTTCTCGAAGTGGTCGCCCAGGCGCGAGAACAGCGGGCCCTGGCGCGCATGCCAGTAGCTGCGCACGGTGTCGCTCAGCACCTCGTTGCCGCAGGCCTGGGCGATGGCGTGGTGGAAGGCTTCGTCGCCGGACTGCGGGCCGACGCCGGCCTCGGCCTCGTCGCGCATCTGCGCCAGCGCGCTTGCCATGGCGGCCAGCTGCGGCTTCTTGGCGCGGCGGGCGGCCAGGGCCGCCACCTCGCCTTCGACCAGTTCGCGGGCCCGCATCACTTCCAGCGGGCCCCACTCGGCCGTTCCGTCGTTGGCCGGGGCACGCGCCGCGCCGTTGCGCTGCGGCTGCGGCTGCACGTAGATGCCGGAGCCGCTGCGGACCTCGACCCAGCCCTCGACTTCCAGTGCGATCAGCGCTTCGCGCACCGAAGGCCGGCTCACGCCGAGCTGGCGCGCCAGGTCCCGCTCGGCCGGCAGCCGCGCGCCGGGCGCAAATTCACCGCCCGCGATCAGGCCGCGCAGCTGCTCCGCGATCTGGCGGTACAGGCGGCTGGATTCGACGGCTTGCAAGGGCATGGGGGTGCTTAGGGTTGGGCCTGACTGGCCAAGTGGTCAGACCAATTATCATGCGGATGGCGACAGGCCGCATCCGGCCCAACCCGAACCCGGACAAGGAGAAGGACATGCGACTCAAGGGCAGAACGGCGCTGGTGACCGCGGCCGGGCAGGGCATAGGCCGCGCCAGCGCGCTGGCGCTGGCGGCCGAGGGCGCGCAGGTCTGGGCGACCGACCTGAATCCGCGCCTGCTGGACAGCTTCGAGGGAGTCGAGGGCGTGCGCTGCGTCCAGCTCGACGTGCTGGACAAACCTTCCATCGAGCGCGTGATCAAGTCCATGCCGGCGCTCGACGTGTTGTTCAACTGCGCCGGCTTCGTCCACAACGGCACCGTGCTGCAGGCGACCGACGAGGAGTGGAACTTCGCGCTCAACCTGAACGTGCGGGCGCAGTTCTGGGCGATCCAGGCCGCGCTGCCGCGGATGCTGGAAAACGACGGCGGCCAGGGCCGCGGCAGCATCATCAACATGGCCAGCGTCTGCAGCAGCATCAAGGGCCTGCCGAACCGCTTCATCTACGGCACCACCAAGGCTGCCGTGATCGGCCTGACCAAAAGCGTCGCGGCCGACTACGTGGCGCACGGCATCCGCTGCAACGCCATCTGCCCCGGCACCGTCGACACGCCCTCGCTGCACGACCGCATCAACGCCAACGCCGACCCGGTGGCGGCGCGCGCGGCCTTCATCGCCCGCCAGCCCATGGGCCGCCTGGCGAAGGCGGAAGAGATCGCGCCGCTGGTGGTGTTCCTGGCCAGCGACGAGGCGCAGTTCGTCACCGGCCAGGCCTATGCGGCCGACGGGGGCATCACGATATGAACCGCCTCGACTTCGAGGGCCGGCACGCGGTCGTCACCGGCGGCGCCGCCGGCCTGGGCTACGCCATCGCCGAGCGGCTGGTGGGCTCCGGCGGCAGCGTCACGGTATGGGACCGCGACGAAGCGGCCGGCCAGGCGGCGGCCAGGCGGCTGGGCGGCGGCAACGGCTTCGTGCAGGTCGACGTGGCCAGCGAAGCCTCGGTGCGGCAGGCCGTGCAGGCCACCTTGCAGCGCAAGCCGCGGATCGACGCGCTCGTGAACAGCGCCGGCATCACCGGCCCCAACACCAGGCTGTGGGACTACCCGGTAGACGACTGGCGGCAGGTGATCGATGTCAACCTCAATGGCCTGTTCCTCTGCTGCCGCGAAGTGGTGCCGGCGATGCGCGCGGCCAACTACGGCCGCATCGTCAACATCGCCTCGGTGGCCGGCAAGGACGGCAACCCGAACGCGAGCGCGTACAGTGCGAGCAAGGCCGCGGTGATCGCGCTCACCAAGTCGCTCGGCAAGGAACTGGCTGACACGGGCGTGCGGGTGAACTGCGTGACACCGGCGGCGGTGAAGACGGCGATCTTCGACCAGATGTCGCAGGAGCACATCCAGTTCATGCTGGCCAAGATTCCCATGGGCCGCTTCGGCACGCCGGATGAAATCGCGGCGATGGTCGCCTGGCTGTGCACCGAGGAGTGTTCCTTTTCCACCGGCGCGGTGTTCGATCTTTCGGGCGGCCGCGCGACCTACTGACAACAACGAGGAAAGAAAAGATGAAACTGGTTCGCTATGGCAACCCCGGCAAGGAAAAGCCCGGCCTGATCGACGACGAGGGCCGCGTGCGCGACCTGAGCGGCGTGGTGCCCGACATCGGCCCCGGGCAGCTGGGGCAGGTGGGCCTGGCCCGCATCCGCAAGGCCAACCCGGCCAAGCTGCCGCTGGTGCGCGGCACGCCGCGCTTCGGCTCGCCGGTCAACGGCGTCGGCAAGTTCATCGCCATCGGCCTGAACTACGCCGACCACGCCGCCGAGTCGGGCGTGGCGATCCCGAAGGAGCCGGTGGTGTTCATGAAGGCCATCAGCTGCATCCAGGGCGCCAACGACCCGGTGATGCTGCCGCGCGGCTCGGTCAAGACCGACTGGGAAGTGGAACTGGCGGTGGTCATCGGCACCCGCGCCCGCTACGCGCCGGTGAACAAGGCGCTGGCGCTCGTGGCCGGCTACGCCATCTGCAACGACGTGAGCGAGCGCGAGTACCAGCTGGAGCGCGGCCCGCAGTGGGACAAGGGCAAGGGCTGCGACACCTTCGGCCCCATCGGCCCGTGGCTGGTGACCACCGACGAAATCGACAACGTGCAGAAGCTGGGCATGTGGCTGGACGTGAACGGCCAGCGCATGCAGACCGGCAACACCCGCACCATGATCTTCAACGTGGCCAAGCTGGTGAGCTACGTGAGCCACTTCATGACGCTGCTGCCCGGCGACGTCATCACCACCGGCACGCCGCCCGGCGTCGGCCTGGGCATGAAGCCGCCCACGTACCTGAAGAAGGGCGACGTGATGACGCTGGGCATCGACGGGCTGGGGGAGCAGCGGCAACTGGTGGTGCCGTTCAAGGCCTGAGGCTGGCGGCCGGGGTTTAGGACCGGCGCTCTAAATCCCGGTGGCCTTCCCACCCGGCGGGAAAATGTTGCAGAATAGAACGACCGTTCGTTTTTAATTCTGCCGGAACATTCCCCTGCCATGTCAGTGACCGAACTCCCGCTGAAACCCGGCCGCAGCCGCGACGGCCGGGCCCTGCAGAAGGGCCAGCAGACCAAGGCGGCCATCGTCGAAGCCGCCCTCGGGCTGGCGACGCAGATCGGGCTGGAAGGCCTGTCGATCGGCGCGCTGGCCGAGGTGACGCAAATGAGCAAGTCGGGCGTGTTCGCCCACTTCGGCTCGCGCGAGGAATTGCAGATCTCGGTGATCCGCGAATACCACCAGCGCTTCGAGCACGAAGTGTTCTACCCGTCGCTGCAGGAGCCTCGCGGCCTGCCGCGGCTGCGCTCCATGTTCGCCCAGTGGATGCATCGCACCTCGGTGGAGATCGACTCCGGCTGTATCTACATCAGCGGCGCGGTCGAATTCGACGACCGGCCGGGCCCGGTGCGCGACGCGCTGGCCTCGTCGGTGCAGACCTGGCACGCGGCCATGCGGCGCGCCATCACGCAGGCCAAGGAAGAAGGCCACCTGGACGCCGGCGTCGACGAGGACCAGATGCTGTTCGAGGTCCACGGCCTGATCCTTGCGCTGCACTACGAGGCCCGCTTCCTGAAGAACCCCGGCTCGATCCACCGCGCCAACACCGGCTTCGAGCACATCCTGCAGCGCTACGGTGCCGCCGCTCCCGCCAGACCCGCGAAATCCGCAAAACTCGCCCGGCCCGCCCGGACCCCCAAGGAGTAACCGATGCCCAGCTACACCCCGCCCCTGCGCGACATGCAGTTCGTGCTGCACGAAGTGCTGAAGGTGACCGACGACTACAAGGCGATCCCGCGCCACGCCGACACCGACACCGACACCATCAACGCGGTGCTGGAGGAAGCCGGCAAGTTCGCGAGCGAGGTGACCTTTCCGCTCAACATCGCGGGCGACACCATCGGCTGCACGCTGAACAAGGAGACGCACGAGGTCACCACCCCGCCCGGCTTCAAGGACGCCTACGCCAGGTTCGTCGAAGGCGGCTGGGGGGCGGTGTCGTGCGACCCCGAGTTCGGCGGCCAGGGCCTGCCCTTCACGGTGAACCAGTGCCTGTACGAGATGCTGAACAGCGCCAACCAGGCCTGGACCATGTACCCCGGCCTGACGCACGGCGCCTACGAGGCCCTGCACGCGCACGGCACGCCGGAACAGAAGAAGACCTTCCTGCCCAAGCTGACCAGCGGCGAGTGGACCGGCACCATGTGCCTGACCGAGCCGCAATGCGGCACCGACCTGGGCCTGCTGCGCACCAGGGCCGAACCGCAGGGCGACGGCAGCTACAAACTCACCGGCAACAAGATCTTCATCTCCGCCGGCGAGCACGACATGGTGGACAACATCATCCACCTGGTGCTGGCGCGGCTGCCGGACTCGCCGCAGGGCAGCAAGGGCATCAGCCTGTTCATCGTGCCCAAGTTCATGGTCAACGCCGACGGCAAGCTGGGCAAGCGCAACGGCATCTACTGCGGCGGCCTCGAGCACAAGATGGGCATCCACGGCAATGCCACCGCGCAGATCGTGCTGGACGGCGCCGTCGGCACGCTGGTGGGCGAGCCGAACAAGGGCCTGCAGGCGATGTTCGTGATGATGAACGCGGCGCGCATCGGCGTCGGCACCCAGTCGCTGGGCCTGACCGAAGTGGCCTACCAGAACGCGCTGGCCTATGCGAAAGACCGCATCCAGATGCGCTCCCTCTCCGGCGTCAAGGCCAAGGACAAGCCGGCCGACCCGATCATCGTGCACCCCGACGTGCGCAAGATGCTGCTGACCGCCAAGGCCTATGCCGAGGGCGGCCGCGCGCTCAGCCTGTTCTGCGCCCTGCTGATCGACCGCGAGCTGTTCCACGAAGACGCCAAGGTGCGCGCCGACAGCGCCGAGATGGTGGCGCTGCTGACGCCGATCGTGAAAGCCTTCCTCACCGACAACGGCCACACCGCCACCAACGCCTGCATGCAGGTGTTCGGCGGCCACGGCTACATCAAGGAGTGGGGCATGGAGCAGTACGTGCGGGACAACCGCATCAACATGATCTACGAAGGCACGAACACCGTGCAGTCGCTGGACCTGCTGGGCCGCAAGATCCTGGGCAACAACGGCGCTACGCTGAAGAAGTTCGGCAAGCTGGTGGGGCAGCTGGTGGAGGAAGAGGGCGTGAACGAGAAGATGGCCGAGTTCATCAACCCGATCGCCTACCTGGGCGACCAGATGACCAAGTTCACCACCGAGCTGGGCTTCAAGGGCTTCCAGAATCCGGACGAAGTGGGCGCGGCCGCCGTGGACTACCTGCGGGTGCTCGGCCACCTGGTGTTCGGCTACTTCTGGGCCCGCATGGCGCAGGTTGCGCTGCGCGAGATCGAGGCGGGCAACAAGGACCCGTTCTACCAGGGCAAGCTGCAGACGGCGCGCTTCTACTTCGCCCGCCTGTTCCCGGAAACGGCGACGCTGATGCGCACCGCCCGCTCGGGCGCCGCTTCGCTGCTTGACACGGACGCGGCGCTGTCATGAAGCGCATCGTCCTCGCCCTGCTGGCGCTCTGCGCCGGCGCTGCTTTCGCGCAAGCCACCCCGGTCGGCCTGTGGCGCAACATCGACGACAAGACCGGCGAGGCCAAGGCAGAGATCCGCATCGTCGACAACGCCGGCGTGCTGAGCGGCAGGATAGAGAAGCGCCTGGCCAAGGGCACCAAGCCGGACGCGGTCTGCGAGGAATGCAAGGACGAGAGGAAGGGCCAGCCCATCCTGGGCCTGGAGATCGTCCGCGGCGCGAAGAAGGCCGAGGGCAAGGACGCCTGGGAAGGCGGCAAGATCCTCGACCCGGAAAACGGCCGCGAATACGGGCTGCGGCTGACGCCGGTGGACGGCGGCCAGAAGCTGGACGTGCGCGGTTCCTTCGGCCCGTTCTGGCGCACCCAGACCTGGGTACGCGTCCAGTAAGCCACCCCAACCAACTACAAAGCAGAACATGAGCCGATTCCAGGTGAAGAAGGTGGCCGTGCTGGGTGCCGGCGTGATGGGGGCGCAGATCGCGGCCCATCTCGTCAACGTGCAGGTGCCGGTGGTGCTGTTCGACCTGGCCGCGAAGGAAGGCCCGAAGAACGGCATCGTGACCAAGGCGGTCGAGGGGCTGAAGAAGCTGAAGCCTTCGCCGCTGGGCGTGCCGGAAGACGCCGCGCTGATCCAGCAGGCCAACTACGAAGAGCACATGGGCCTGCTGGCCGAATGCGACCTGGTGATCGAGGCGATCGCCGAGCGCATGGACTGGAAGCTGGACCTGTACCTGAAGATCGCGCCGCTCCTAGCGCGGCATGCGATCGTCGCTTCCAACACTTCGTGCCTGTCGATCACCAAGCTGTCGCAAGTCCTGCCGGAAGAGATCAAGCCGCGCTTCTGCGGCATCCACTTCTTCAACCCGCCGCGCTACATGAGCCTGGTGGAGCTGATCCCCACGCCCACCACGCAGCCGCAGATTCTCGACCAGCTCGAGAGCTTCGTCACCACGGCGCTCGGCAAGGGCATCGTGCGCGCGAAGGACACGCCCAATTTCGTGGCCAACCGCGTCGGCATCGCCGGCATGCTGGCCACCATCATCGAGGCCGAGAAGTTCGGCCTCGGCTACGACCTCGTCGACGACCTGACCGGCAAGAAGCTGGGCCGCGCAAGCTCGGGCACGTTCCGCACCGCGGACGTCGTCGGCCTCGACACGATGGCGCACGTGATCAAGACGCTGCAGGACAACCTCGCGGACGACCCGTTCTATCCGAGCTACGCCACGCCCGCCGTCGTCGGCCGCCTGATCGAACAGGGTGCGCTCGGCCAGAAGACGGGCGCCGGCTTCTACAAGAAGGTCGGCAAGGAGATCCAGCGTCTCGACCCGTCGACCGGCACCTAC
>JAQGMU010000234.1 GCA_028292195.1 Ramlibacter sp.
CATCGAGTTCGTCGAGACCGAAGCGGCCCACAGCGAGCGCCGCGGGGCCCTCACCAAGAGCTATCTTGGCGGCGTGGTGTTCGAGCTGGTCCACAACGCGTCGTCATGAGCCACGAGCCGAGCCTGCAACAGGCGATCCGTTCCTTCGGCATGGACACGATCACGCTGGCCGGTCCGCTGGAAGCCAAGCTCGAGGCGATGCAGCAGGCGGGCTTCGGCCAGGTGATGCTCAAGGCCAACGACCTGGTCGGCCATCCGCAAGGCTGGCAGGCGGCCGTGAAGGCGGTGCAGGCCAGCGGCCTGCGCGGCACCGGGTTCCAGGTGCTGCGCGACTTCGAAGGTCTCTCCGGCCACCTGCACGAGTACAAGGTCGACATCGCCAAGACGATGCTGGAGATGTGCGCCGCATTGGGCTGCGACGTCCTGCTGGCCTGCTCGTCGACGTCTGCCCACGCGAGCCAGGACCTCGACCAGATCGCGCGCGACCTGCGCAAGCTGGCGATGCTGGCCATCCCGTTCGGCATCCGGATCGCCTACGAAGGGCTGTCGTGGGGCCGCACGATCAACGAATTCACCACGTCCTGGGACGTCGTCTGCCGCGCCGACTGCCCTAACCTGGGCATCGGCATGGACTCGTTCCACATCCTGGCGGCCGAGACGCCGCTGGACGAGATCGAGAACCTCGACCCGGGCAAGATCTTCCTGGTGCAGCTGTCCGACTTCATGTGGCAGGAAACGCGCACCTTCGAGGAGCGCATGGCCACCGCCCGCACCTTCCGCGTCTTCCCCGGCGAAGGCGTGCACACCGCGCAACTGGTCGACATGGTGCTGAAGCTCGATGCGCTCGGCTACCGGGGCGACTACAGCTTCGAGGTCTTCAACGAAGACTACGTGCAGATGCCGCTGGCCTTCGTGGCCCAGCGCGCGCGCCGCTCGGCGCTCTGGCTGGCCGAGGACGTGCTGCACCGCTCGGTGCCGCTGCCGGGGCAGCTGCGGCTGCGCACCTGAGCCGCTTGCCCAGGCCGCGCGACAGTGCACACTGCGAGCCATGCAGTCCAGCAAAGCCACGAACCTCCAGTTAGACCTGACGTCCGACCTGACGAAGTGGCGCGCCTTCCTGGCGATCGCGGAACTGGGCAGCCTGACGCGGGCTGCCCTCTTCCTCAACAGCAACCAGTCCCTCCTGAGCCGCCACCTCAACGCGCTGGAGCGAGAGTGCAGCGCGCGCCTGTTCAACCGCACCGGCCGCGGCGTCGCGCTCTCCGACGTCGGCCAGCGCATCTTTCCGCACGTCAAGGCCCTGCTCGCCGACGCGGAACA
Source organism: Ramlibacter sp. (assembly GCA_028292195.1). Taxonomy (GTDB): domain Bacteria; phylum Pseudomonadota; class Gammaproteobacteria; order Burkholderiales; family Burkholderiaceae_C; genus Ramlibacter. The sequence continues at coordinate 1,321 of JAQGMU010000234.1, forward strand.
GCTCGAGATGGAAATCCGCGGCGAGGCACGCGAGCCGGCCGGGCGGGTCACGATCGGCTCGCTGCCGTCCATCACCAACCCGATGGTGGGGCGGCTGTTCAAGGAACTGCGCGCCACGCACCCCGCGATCCAGCTGCGGATCCTCGAAGGCTCGAGCGGGCAGGTGGAGGAATGGCTGTCCGACGGCCGCGTCGACATCGCCATCCTGTACCGCTACGGCAAATCGGCGCCGGAGCAGGAGCAGGTCCTGGCCACGGTGGACAGCTACCTGATAGGCGCGGCGGGCGACCGCCTGACCGCCGCCGCCGAAGTGCCCTTCACCACGCTGCACGATCTTCCGTTCATCCTGCCGGGCGCGCCCAACGGCCTGCGCACCGCGCTCGACGCCATTGCGCGCCAGGAGCGGATCACGCTGGCGCCGGTGATCGAAGCCGATTCGCTGCCGCTCATGCGCTCCACCGTGGCCGAGGCCCGCCTTTACACCGTGCTGCCGATCCATGCGGTCTGGAGCGAGGTGAAGGAAGGCCGGCTGCAGGCGGCCAAGATCGTGTCACCGCAGATCCAGCGCATGGTGGCCATGGCGACGGCGCGCAGCAAGGGGCCGGCCCGGGCGGTTTCGGCGGTGGCGGCGCAGATCGGTGCCATCGTCGAGGATGGCGCGCGCAGCGGCATGTGGCACTCCGGGGCGCTTAGCTAGCGGGCTGGGCCAGCCGCCTTGCGGCGGCCGGCATAGCAGCGTTGCCTTGCGCGCGCAGCCGCGAGGCGCCGCTGGCGCTAATCTTGCGGGCATGCCACGCATCACCCTCCCCGCGCCGGAAACCATGAACCCGCAGCAGCGCGCCGTCTACGACCGCATCGTGTCGGGACCGCGCGGCAAGATCCAGGGGCCGCTGCGGGCCGCATTGCACAACCCGGAGCTGGCCGACAAGTGGCAGGCCCTGGGCGCCCTGCTGCGCTATGGCACCGGCCTGCCGCCGCGGCTGTCCGAGATCGCGATCCTGGTCACCGGCCGCGCCTGCAACTCGCCCTTCGAGTGGTACGCACATCGGCTGGAGGGGGAGAAGGTCGGCATCGAGCCGGCCATCATCGAGGCCCTGCTGGCGCAGAAGGAACCGGCGGGGCTGTCTGAAGATGACGCCGCCGTCTACCACTACGCGGTCGAACTCAATCGCCACAAGTCGGTTTCCGACGCGACCTACGGCGTGGCGCTCGCGCGCTTCGGTGAACGGACAGTGGTGGAGCTGACCGCGCTCATCGGCTACTACACGATGGTCGCGATGACGCTGAACTGCCACGAGATCCCCTTGCCCGAAGGCGTGGCGCCGGCGTTCCCCCTGCCCCAGCATGCGGGGTTGAAGTGAGCGCCGCGGGCTGGGACTGCCACGCCCACCTGTTCGGCCCCTACGACCGCTTCCCGCTGGCGGCCGAGCGCAGCTACACGCCGCCGGAGGCGGTGGAGGCGCAGTACCTCGCGCTGCTGGCACGGCTGGGCCTCGCGAACGGGGTGCTGGTCCATCCCAGCGCCTACGGTGACGACCATTCGCTGCTGCTGACGGCCCTGGCAAACCAGTCGGCACTGCGCGGCGTGGTGGTCGTGCGGCCCGGCAGCCCGCTGCCGCTGGGCGGCCTGCACGCCCAGGGGGTGCGCGGCGCGCGCTTCAGCCACCGCAGCGGCGCCGGAACCAATTTCGCGGGCAGTGCGTCGTTCGACGATCTGCGCGCGCTCGCGCCGGCGCTTGCCGACGCCGGCCTGCATGCCGAACTCTGGACCGACACGGCGGCGCTGCCGGGGATCGCGGCCGAAATCAGGGCGCTGCCGGTGCCTGTCGTGATCGACCACATGGGCGGATTCGACGTGAAGGCCGGCGTAGCCGACCCCGGCTTCAGGACGCTGCTGGACTTGCTTGCGACCGGCAAGGTCTGGGTCAAGCTCTGCGCCTACCGCAACCTGCTGAACGCACCCGACTGGCAAGCTGGCCGGCCGTTTCAGCAAGCGATGGTCCGGGCCAATCCCGAGCGCCTGGTGTGGGGCAGCGACTGGCCCCACTTGCGTGTCTCGCCGGCGCCAGACGCGGCGCAGTTACTCGCCATGTTCAGGGAATGGGCAGGCAGCGAGGCGCTGGCCGGCCAGGTGCTGCGCACCAACCCGCAACACCTCTACGGCTGAAGCCATTCCCCAAAGCGCATACCAGCTCTCCCGGCGGCGTTCTATCGCCAAGCGAGCGAAGTTCCTAGAGTCGATGACAGCCATACCGGCCGAAGACCCAGGAGACACACTTTGAAAGACTGCATCCAGCCCAGGACGGCGTGGCTTTCCATCTGCGCGACGATCGCTGCCATCGCCGGCTGCGGCGGCAGCGACAGTGCCGCGGCGATCACGCCCCTGACTGCCGCCAGCGCCTGCGCCGGCATGACGTCGGCCAAGCTGGCGTCCGTCTTCCCGGCCGCCAGGACCTCGCTCACGGCGACGGTCTTCCAGCCGGCCACGGCGACCGTCCCCGAACACTGCCAGATCGACGGCCAGATCAATCCGCGCACCGGCGTCGACGGCCAGGCCTACGCGATCAACTTCCGGCTGCGCCTGCCGACCGCCTGGAACGAGCGCTTCTTCATGCAGGGCGGCGGCGGCACCAACGGGACGCTGATCGACCCGACCACGATGCTGGCACAGGGATACGCCACGATCGGCACCGATTCCGGCCACAACAACGTGGTGGACAACAACCCGAACGCGGGCGGCACCGGCTCCTTCGGGGTGGACCCGCAGGCGCGGATCGACTTTGCGTACAACGCCTACGACCAGGTCGCGCAGACCGGCAAGGCACTGCTCAAGTCCTATTTCGGCAAGGCGCAGAAGTATTCCTATTTCTCCGGCTGTTCGGAGGGCGGGCGCGAAGCGATGCTGATGTCGCAACGCTTCCCGGAGCACTTCGACGGCATCGTGGCGGGCGACCCGACCATCCACCTGCCGCTGGGGCCGATGGCAGGCATCTACACCACCCAGTTGTTCGCCGGGCTGGCAACACGCAACGGGCTGGCCCTGGCCAACGGCCAGCCGGCGATCGGCAAGTCCTACGCCGACAAGGACCTGATGCTGGTTCGCAACGCCGTCCTCGGCGCCTGTGACGGGCTCGACGGCCTGGTCGACGGCGTCGTCGACAACCTGCCGGCCTGCACCAAGCCGCTGGTCCACGGCAAGCTGCTCGAAGTCCAGTGCGGCGGCGCCAAGACCGCAAGCTGCCTCGGCGCCGACCAGATCGCCACGCTGGAGAAAGCCTTCGACGGCGCCGTCAACTCCAGGGGCGAGCAGGTCTATTCGGACTGGCCCTGGGACGCCGGCCTCACCGCGACGGCCGACTCGGCCACCTACAGCCAGAACTGGCGGTCCTGGTGGCTCGGCTCGGCGACCGGCACGAGCAACAACGCGACCAAGCTGAACTTCGTTTCGGCCGTCGCGGTGACCTACTCGTCGGCGCCGGTGCTGCCGTTCACCGCGGCGGATGTACTGCCGTTTTCGCTGGCCTACAACTTCGACACCGACATCGCGAAGATCTACTCGACGTCGGCGACCTATCCGCAAGCGTCGTCGGACCTCTATTTCACGACCAGCCCGAACCTGGCGGCCTTCAGGAGCCGCGGCGGCAAGCTGATGGTGTATCACGGCGGTTCCGACTCGTCGGTCTCCGTGAACGCGACGCTGCGCTGGTACGACGCGATGAACAGCGCGATGGGCGGCAACGCGCAGAGCTTCGCGCGCATGTTCGTGGTTCCGGGAATGAACCACTGCAGCGGCGGGCCCGCCACCGACAAGTTCGACATGCTGCCGCAACTGGTGGAATGGGTCGAGCAGGGCACGGCGCCGGAGAGCGTGATCGCCAGCGCGACGACGCCGGCCTACTTCAACGCGACCGCGCGGACACGGCCGCTGTGCCCCTACCCCAAGCAGTCGCGCTACAAGGGCAGCGGCGACGTGAACGATGCGGCCAACTTCAGCTGCCAGCTGCCCGGATGAGCGCCATGGCAATCGCAAGTCCGGCGCGACGGCGGAATGAGGCCCGCCGCTCAGCCCGCCGCCAGCCGCACGGCCTCGCGGATCCCTTGCACCGCCAGCGGCGGCATCCCGCCGATCTGCTCCGCCAGTTCGATGGCGCGCTCCTGCGCCTGGCCGGGCGGCACCAGCTCGCTGACCAGGTTGGCCAGGTAGGCATCGCTCGCCGGGATGGTGTCGCCCGTCAGGCACCACAGCAGCGTCTTGTAGCGGCCGGCCGCCTGCAGCAGGCGCTGCGTGCCACTCGCGCCCGGCAGGATGCCGGCCCGGATCTCCGGCTGGCCGAACCTCGCGTCCTCGGCGGCGATGACGATGTCGCACGCCAGCGCCAGCGCGCAGCCACCACCCAGCGCGTGGCCTTCCACCGCGGCGATCACCGGCTTCGCGAACTGCCGCACCACCTGGAACACCCGGTCGGTGGTTCCGGTCATGAAATGGCCGTCAGTACCGGCCAGCACCACGGCGAACACGGCGGGATCCCGCTCCAGGACCTGCAACTGTTCGACGAGGTCCTGCTCGAGCCGGAGGTTCAGCGGCTTGCGGCTCTCGAGGTGCGCCATCGTGACGACACCGACGTGGCCTCGCACTTCGGTGCGCACCGCGGGAGCAACGCGCTCAGCCATCGACGGCCTCGGTGGCCTGGAAGGAGGGCCGCCGGGACAAGCCGGCGTACCAGGCCGCGAGGCGTGGCGCCTGTTCGCGCCAGCGCAAGGCAGCGAAGCGGTAATCGAGGTAGCCGAGCGCGCAGCCTAGGGTCAGCGAACCGATCGTGAACGGCGCCTGGCCCAGCGCCGCGGCTTCTTCATCGAGCAATTCCAGGCTGGCGCGGGTCTTGAGTTCGAACGCGTCCACCAGCGCCTGCAGCGGCACCGCGCGCTCGCGTTCGTTGCGCCAGAGGATCAGCGCGTCCAGCAGGCCATCGCCGAAGGCGTGCCAGCGCAGTGCTTGCCAGCGCGGCTCGCCCTGGCTGGGAAACAGCGGGCCGGCGGCCAGCTCGTTGAGGTACTCGCAGATCACTGCCGAATCGAACAGCGTGCTGCCGTCCTCGCGCACCAGGGTCGGGATCTTCGACAGCGGGTTGTCCGCCATGATGGCCGGGTTGGGCTTGAGCATGGCGGCGACCGAGCGCACCAGTTCCAGTCGCGGCAGCAGTCCCAGTTCGTGGGCGCAGACCATCACCTTGCGCACGTAGGGCGACTTGGGCGACCAATGCAGCCTCATGGTGGCGGCCATCAGATCGCTCCCGCGCCACGCAGCGCCTCGATGTCGCCCTTCGAGTAGCCCAGCTCGCCGAGGATGGCATCGCTGTGCTGCCCCAGCAGCGGTGGCGCGGCCTGGGTCTGCAGCGGCGATTCGGCAAAACGCATCGGGCTGCCCACCTGCGGCGCGTCGACGCCGCTCGCGTGCGGCACGTAGCGCAACATGCCGCGTGCCTTCACCTGCGGGTCCTTGAACACGTCGGCCACGGTGTTGATCGGGCCGCAGGGCACGCCGGCCTTGTCGAGGGCGGCGATCAGCTTCTCGCGTTCCCATTGCACGAATTCGTCGCGCAGCAGCGCCGACAGTTCGGCTATGTTGCGTACCCGCTGGGCGTTGCTGGCAAAGCGCTGGTCGCTCACCCATTCCTGCTGGCCGAACACCTCGCACAGCCTGGCGAACTGGCCGTCGTTGCCGACCACCAGGATCACGTCGCCGTCGGCGCAGGCGTAGACGTCCTGCGGCTGGATGTTGGGATGCGCGTTGCCGTTGCGGCGCGGCACCTTGTCGGAGACGAGGTAGTTCATGGCCTGGTTGGCCAGGGTGGCGACCTGCACGTCGAGCATGGCGATGTCGATGCTGTCGCCGACCCCGGTCTCGTTGCGGCGGGCCAGCGCGGCCAGCACCGAGACCGCGGCGTACATGCCGGTCATCAGGTCGACGATGGGCACGCCCACCTTCTGCGGGCCGCCGCCGGGCCGGCCGTCCTTCTCGCCCGTCACGCTCATGAGGCCGCCCATGGCCTGGATCAGGAAGTCGTAGGCCGGCTGGTCGCGCCGCGGACCGGTCTGGCCGAAGCCGGTGACCGAGCAGTAGATCAGGCGCGGGTTGATCTTGCGCAGCGAGGCCTCGTCCAGGCCATAGCGCGCCAGGGTCCCGGCCTTGTAGTTCTCCAGCACGATGTCGGCGCGCGCCGCCAGCTCCTTGACGATCTTCTGGCCCTCCGGCTTCTCCAGGCTCACGGTGACGGATCGCTTGCCGCGGTTCACCGCCAGGTAGTAGCCGGCCTCCCTGGTGTCGCGCCCTTGCGCGTCCTTCAGGAAGGGCGGGCCCCAGGTACGGGTGTCGTCGCCGGCGCCGGGCCGTTCGACCTTGATCACCTCGGCGCCGAGGTCGGCCAGGATCTGGCCGGCCCAGGGTGCGGCGAGGATGCGGCTCAGGTCGAGCACCCGCACGTGGGACAGCGGGCCTTGCGAGGGGGTCATGGAAAATCTCCTTGGATGCCGCAAATTCTGCGGCGCCAAGCCGCACGGGGATACGGCCTGCACGTCAACGCTGTGATGCGCCCCGGCGCATAGCTGCGGGCGGCGCGCGCATAGCAGCTATGCGCGCGGCCCCGGTGGCACGACGTGCTCCCTTCCGTAGAGTAGCTGCATCCAACACGCCGGAGACAAGACCATGAACCGATTTCTCAAGACCGCGGCCGCACTGGCCTTCGCGGCGACCGCCGCCTCAGGCTGGGCGCAGGCCTGGCCGACCAAGCCCATCCGCATGGTCATCCCCTTCCCGGCCGGTGGCCCGGTCGACCAGACGGCCCGCAACCTTGGCGTCAAGCTGAGCGCCTCCCTCGGCCAGCAGGTGATCATCGACAACAAGGGCGGCGCCGCCGGCGTGCTGGGAGCCGATGCGGTCGCCAAGGCGCCGGCGGACGGCTACACGCTGCTGTTCTCTTCGGCCGGTGCGCTGGCCATCGTGCCGAACATCGCGCCCTCGATGCCCTACAACCCGCAGAAGGACCTGGTCGCCATCACCCAGGCGCTGAAGGTGC
>JAQGMU010000262.1 GCA_028292195.1 Ramlibacter sp.
GGCATGGCCGCCATGTTCTGCGCGGTGCCCAGGTGGCCGGCGATGATGAACACCTTGTCCTGGTTCACCAGCTTCTGGGCGGCGAGCACGGCCTTCTTGGGGTCGTAGCCGTCGTCCTCGGTCAGCAGCTTCAGCTTGCGCCCGTGGACGCTGCCCTGCTGCTCGTTCAGTTCGTCGATGCGCAGCTGCATGCCGTTGCGGGCCTGCTTGCCGTAGCCGGCCAGCGGCCCGGACAGGTCCTGGATGGTGCCGATCAGGATCTCGTTCTTGCTCACGCCCTGCGATTGGGCCAGGGCCAGCGAGCAGCCCAGGGCCGCAATGGCCAGGGCCAGGGTGGACTTCAATTTCATCGTTTGTCTCCTCGTTGAGAATGGTTTCAGGTATACATCGCTTCGATCTGCGGCGCGTACTTCTGCTGCACCAGCTTGCGCTTCAGTTTCATCGTCGGCGTCAGCTCCTCGTCCTCGGCCGACAGCTGCGTGTCCAGCAGGAAGAACTTCTTCACCTGCTCGACCCGCGCGAATTTCCGGTTGATGCGGTCGATCTCGGCCTGGATCAGCGCCTGCACCTCGGGCGCGCGCGTCAGGCTGGCGTAGTTGGAGAAGGGCACGTCGCTGTCCTGCGCGAACTTCTCCACGTTCTCCTGGTCGATCATCACGATCGCCGTGAGGTAGGCGCGCTTGTCGCCGATGACCACCGCGTCGGTGATGTAGGGCGAGAACTTCAGCTCGTTCTCGAACTCGCTGGGCGTCACGTTCTTGCCGCCGGCCGTGATGATGATGTCCTTCATCCGGTCCGTGATCCTGAAGAACCCCTCGTCATCCACCGTGCCGACGTCGCCGGTGTGCAGCCACCCGTCGGCGTCGATGGTCTCGGCGGTCTTCTCGGGCTGGTTCAGGTAGCCCATGAACACGTTCGGCCCGCGCACCAGGATCTCGCCGGTGCCGGGCGCCAGCTTCACCTCGTTGTAGCCGGCGGCCGGGCCGATCGAGCCGGGCTTGATGCGGTTGGCCGGGATGCCGGTGGCGGCGCCGCAGGTCTCCGTCATGCCCCACACCTCCAGCATCGGCACGCCCAGCGCCAGGTACCACTTCACCAGTTCCGGCGAGATCGGCGCCGCGCCGGTCACCAGGAAGCGGGCCCTGTCGATGCCGATCAGCTTGCGCACGTTGGCCAGCGCCATCCAGTTGGCCAGCGCGTACTTGAACTTCAGCAGGCCGTCGACGGGCTGGCCGGCCATCACCTTGTCGGCGATCTGCGTGCCGACGCCTATGGACCAGGCGTAGGCGGCCTGCTGGATGCCGCTGGCTTCCTTCAGGCCGATCATCACGCCGGAATAGAACTTCTCCCACACCCGTGGCACGGCGGTGAAGACGGTGGGCGAGATCTCGCGCACGTTCTCCGGCACCGTTTCCGGGTTCTCGACGAAATTGAGCCTGGCCCCGGTGTAGAGCGAGAAGTACTCGCCGCCCAGCCGCTCGGCGATGTGGCACAGGGGCAGGAAGCACATGCACTCGTCGGCGTCGGAGCGTGAGATCAGGGTGTTGTAGCCGCGCACGGTGTAGACCAGGCCCTGGTGCGAGTGCATCGCGCCCTTGGGCTTGCCGGTGGTGCCGGAGGTGTAGACCAGGATCGCCAGTTCGGCCGGCTTGACCTGCTGCACGCGCTGCATCACTGCGTCCGGGTGGGCGGCGTTGTACTCGCGGCCCAGGCGGCGCAGTTCGGCCAGGCTGATGACGTCCGGCTCGTCGAGGTCGCGCAGGCCTTCCATGTCGAACACCACGATCTTGCGCAGCTGCGGCAGCCGGGCGCGCATCTCGAGGGCCTTGTCCAGTTGCTCGTCGTCTTCCACGAACAGGATGCTGGTGCGCGAGTCCTCGCACAGGTAGTGCGCCTGGCTGGCGGCGTCGGTCGGATAGATGCCGTTGGAAACGCCGCCGCAGGACAGCACGGCCAGGTCGGCCAGCACCCATTCGATGACGGTGTTGGAGAGAATCGAGGCGGTGTCCCGCGGCGCGAAGCCCAGCGCCAGCAGCCCACCGGCGATTTCCTGGACGGCCGCGCCGGTCTGCGCCCAGCTCCAGCTGCGCCAGATGCCCAGCGCCTTCTGCCGCATCCAGACCTTGGGGCCGCGCCGGGCCACGCCGTTCCAGAACATGGCGGGAATGGTGTCGCCTTCGAGGATGACGCGCGTCTCGGGTTGGATGTGATCGAGGTTCCAGAGATTTCCCATGGCTTATCTCCAGGTCTTCTTCTTCTTCCACCTGCGCTCGCCGCGCACGCCGGCTTCCTTCATGCCCAGGTAGAACTCCTTGATGTCTTCCTTCTCGCGCAGCCTGGCGCAGGTGTCTTCCATCACGATGCGGCCGTTCTCCAGCACGTAGCCGTAGTCGGCCGCGTTGAGCGCCATGTTGGCGTTCTGTTCCACCAGCAGGATGGTGGTGCCGCGCTCGCGGTTGATGCGCACGACGATCTCGAAGATCTCCCTGGTCAGCTTGGGGCTCAGCCCCAGGCTGGGCTCGTCCAGCAGGATCAGGTCGGGCGCGGCCATGATGGCGCGCGAGATCGCCAGCATCTGCTGCTGGCCGCCGGAAAGCAGGCCGGCGTCCTGCGTCGCGCGCTCCTTCAGGATCGGGAAGTAGCCGTACACCGCCTCCATGTCGCGGGCGATGCCGTCGCGGTCGCTGCGGGTGTACGCGCCCATCAGCAGGTTGTCGTGCACCGACAGCAGCGCGAACACCTCGCGGCCCTCCGGCACGTGCGACAGGCCCTGCTGCACGATGTGCGCGGGGTCGCGGGCGGTGATGTCCTCGCCCTTGAACGCTATGCTCCCCTTGCGCGGATCGATGATGCCGGAGATCGTCTTCAGGATGGTCGACTTGCCGGCGCCGTTGGAGCCGAGCACGGTGGCCACCTCGCCACGCCGCACCTGCAGGCTGACGCCGCGGATCGCCCTGATGGGCCCGTAGGCGCTCTCGACGTTCAGCAGCTGGAGAACGGGCTGGTCGCTGATGGCGGGCGGATTGGCCGTCATGGTCTTGCTCCCTCTCGCTCGGGGAGAGGGTTGGGGTGAGGGCGGCGGTGAAGGGTGGAAACGTCCTCGATCGACCCGAGATACGCCTCGATCACCCCCGGATGCGTCTGCACTTCGCGCGGCGTGCCGGTGGCCAGCACCTCGCCCTGGTTCATGGCCAGCACGCGGTCGCTGACCTTGGACACCAGCGTCATGTCGTGTTCCACCATCAGCACCGTGATGCCCAGCTCGTGCTGGATGTCCTGGATCCAGAACGCCATGTCCTCGGTTTCCTCCACGTTCAGGCCGGAGGAGGGCTCGTCCAGCAGCAGCAGCTTGGGCTCGGTGCACAGCGCCCGGGCCAGCTCCACGACCTTGCGCACGCCATAGGGCAGGCCGGCCACCATGGTGTCGCGGTGGTGCTGCAAGTCCAGCAGCTCGATCACCTGTTCCACCTTTTCGCGGGCGGCGATTTCCGCGGCACGCACCTTGGGCGTGAAGAACATCTCGCTGAAGACGTTGCTGGCGCGGTGCGTATGCCGGCCGATCAGCAGGTTGTGCAGCACCGAGGCGTGTTCGAACAGCTCGATGTTCTGGAAGGTGCGGGCGATGCCCAGCTTGGCGATGCGGTGCGGCGGCTGCTGCGTGAGCGGCTGGCCCTCGAAGGAAATGCTGCCGGTGGTGGGGTTGTAGATGCGGCTGATCAGGTTGAACACCGTGGTCTTGCCCGCGCCATTGGGGCCGATCAGCGTGAACACCTCGCCGCGCCGCACCTCGAAGCTGACGTTGTTGACGGCCAGCACGCCGCCGAAGCGCACGCTCAGGTTCTGCGCCGAAAGAAGGACGTCGTTCATCTGAGGCGGTCCGACCTGGTGAACGCCTTCTGCCGCTTGAACAGGCCCTTGCGGTAGAACGGAAACAGCTGCAGGTAGGTGCGCACCTTGAGCCAGCGGCCGTACAGGCCCAGCGGCTCGAACAGCACGAAGCCGATCAGCACCGCGCCGTACACCACCGCCTTCAGGCCCGGCGCCTGGCCGATGGCCTGCGGCAGGTAGTCCTTCACCGCGCCGATCGCTTGCGGCAGGCCGATCAGGAAGATGGCGCCGAGGAAGGCGCCGTGGATGGAGCCCAGGCCGCCGATCACCACCATCAGCAGCAGGTCGATCGACTGGATGATGTCGAACTGGTCGGGCGAGATGAAGCGGATCTGGTGCGCATAGAGCGCGCCGCCGATGCCCGCCAGCGCCGCCGACAGCGCGAAGCTGAGCGTCTTGTAGCGCGCCAGGTGGATGCCCATGCTCTGCGCCGAGATCTCCGAATCGCGGATGGCGACGAAGGCCCGGCCGGTGGGCGAGCGCAGCAGGTTCAGGCAGGCCAGCGTGCAGAGGACGGCGACCACCAGGCAGACGAAGTAGAAAGCGCTGCCGTTGCCGGCCGTCCAGCCGAACATCTTCACCGGGCCCACCGTCTTGCCGGCGTTGCCGCCGGTGACGCTCTCCCAGCGCGCGAACACCTCGGCCACGATGAAGCCGCAGGACAGCGTCG
>JAQGMU010000271.1 GCA_028292195.1 Ramlibacter sp.
GCGGGCCAACTCCACCATCTGCTGTCGAAATTCCGCCGAATACGGCGGCATGAATCTGCGCATAACGGACGCCTCCTTTCAGGAAGGTAAGGTGTCCGCGAAATGGGGTCAACTTCACTTCCGCCGTCTGCGGCACGGTGGGGTCGCCGGCGCGAACCCACCCCACGGGGTCTTCCGCCGTGTGCGGCACGGTGGGGTCGCTGGCGCGAACCCACCCTGCGAACGTTCAACCGTAGGGTGGGTTCGCCGCAGGCGACCCCACCGTGCAGCCGCATGGCGCCAAACGCCCCTGACTGTAGCTGTCCCTCGACGGGTGACTGACATGGCTCTGGCCAGCACCCAAACTCGGCGCATGCCTGAGTCCGCTACTGCCCTGGTCCTGCTGCGCGACGAAGACGGCGTGGCCGTGCTTACGCTCAACCGACCCGAGGCGCGCAATGCCATCAGCTCCCACGTCGCGCGGGAGCTGGGCGCGGCGGCGCAGGCCGTGGAAAGCGATCCCGCGGTGCGGGTGGTCGTCCTCACCGGATCCGGCGACCAGGCGTTCTGCGCCGGCGGCGACCTGAAGGAGATGGCCGCAGGAACCGGCGCGCGCCCGTCGACGCCCGAGGGCGGCTTCGCCGGCATCGTCGACCTGCCGCGGCGCAAGCCCTGGATCGCGGCCGTGAACGGCGTCGCGCTCGCGGGCGGGCTGGAACTGCTGCTGGCCTGCGACTTCGCCGTCGCCGTGCGCACGGCGCGCTTCGGATTGCCCGAGGTCCGCCGTGGCCTGGCGGCGTCGGCCAATGGAATCTTCCAGTTGCCGCGCGTGGTGCCGCGTTCGCTGGCCCTCGAGATGCTGGCCACCGGCGAGCCGATCCCGGCCGAACGCGCCCTGGCGGCGGGACTGGTCAACCACCTGGTCGAACCCGGTCAAGCGCTGGCGAAGGCCATGGAGATCGCGCGCCAGATCGCCGGCAACGCACCGCTGGCGGTGGCCGCGAGCCTGGAGCTGGGACGCGCGGCGCTCGACCACGACGAACCCGAACTGCGCCGCCGTGCCAAGGCCATCGGAGCCCGCATGCGCGAGACCGAAGACGCGCGTGAAGGCCCCCGCGCATTCGCCGAAGGCCGTGCCGCAGTCTGGCAGGGACGGTGACGGCGCTTGGGCGCATCTGCGCCCACACTCGATTTGCTTCTGGTTGATTCAAGGAAGGACCTCATGAAAGACAGCGATCTCTACCGCCAGGGCGCGGCGATGCGGCGCAAGCTGCTGGGCGAAAAGCGCATGACCGAACTGGACGCGAACTACCAGGACCCTGCGATGCAGAAGTTCATGGAGCTGTCCACGGAGATCATCTTCGGCGGCATCTGGTCACGCCCCGGCCTGGACACCAAGACGCGGATCATGATCTGCGTGATCTCCGACACCGCCACCGGGCGCATCGGCGTGCTGCCCGAGCATGTGCGCATGGCCATGAACGAGGGCTGGACCGAAGAAGAACTGACCGAAGCGCTGCTGCAGCTGGTCGGCTACGTGGGCGCGCCTTTCGTGCGCGACGCGATGAACGCCGTGGTCCCGGTGTTCGCCGAGCGGCGCGGCGCCGCCGCGCGCTGAACGGCGGCGCCGTCACGGCGCCGCGGCCCGCGCCGCGGATGCTATTCGAGCGGCAGGTTCGCTTCCTTCACCACCTGCCGTGTTTCATTCAGGTGGGCGGTCATGTAGCTGGCGAACTCGGCGGGGCCGAGCGGCGCGAGGTCGATGCCAAGCTGCTGGAACCGCGGCTGCAGTTCCGGCATCTGCACGATCTCGAGCATCGCCTTGCTGAGGCTGTTCACCATGGGCGCGGGCATGCCCGCCGGTCCCACGATGCCGAAGTAGCTGTGGATGGCGATGCCCATCTGCTCCTGCAGCGACTTCTGGTTCGGGGTGATGGTCTGGCCGCCGGCGTTGATCATGCAGATCGGCTTGATGCGGTTGGTCTCCAGCGCGGCGCGGAAGCTCGCCACCGAGTCGATCTTGACGTCGATCTCCCCGCTCATCAGGTCCTGGATGGCCTGGGCCGAGCCCTTGTAGTGGATGAAGATGACGTCGGTGCCGATGCGGCGTGCCATGCGGAAGGGAATCAGGTGGTCGTTCGCGCCCATGCCCGTAGTGCCCACTTTCAGCATGCCGGGCTTGGCCTTGGCATAGGCCAGCACCTCGTCCAGGGTGTTGGGCGCGAACTTGCTGCTGGCGCAAAGGACCGCGGCGGTGTTCACCAGCCGCGCGATCGGGCTGAAGTCCTTGACCGGGTCGTAGTTGTTGACCTTGGGGTTGGTGGCCGGCGAGGACGAGAACGCACCGGGCACGATCAGCAGCGTGCTGCCGTCGGGCGCCTTGTTGCGCACGTACGCCATTGCGATCGAGGTATTGGCGCCCGGCTTGTAGTCCACGATGACAGGGTTGCCGATCTTCCCGGGCAGGTACTCGGCGATCATCCGGGCGGTGATGTCGGTGGCGCCGCCCGGCCCGAAGGGCACGATGATGGTCGTGGTCCGCGACTGCGCGAATGCCGGTGCGGCGAGGGCCGTTGCGGCAATGCCGGCCAGGGAGCGCAAGTGCTCCCGGCGGTTCGAAAGCTTAGTCATCGCGTCGAAAGTCTGTTTTTTCATCCGGTGTCTCCTGGATAGTTGTCCAAAAAAAGTGTCAGTGCGCCAGCAGGCGATCGAGCTGCGCGTCCTGGTTGCCCAGGAGGTTGTCGTTGACGGTGAGCCGCTGCAGGTAGTGGCCGACGGCGTACTCGTCGGTCATGCCGATGCCGCCGTGCAGCTGGATCACCTGTTCGCCCACCCAGCGGCCGTGGTGGCCGACCAGCAGCTTGGCGCGTGCCAGGTCGCGCTCGGGTTCCGCGGAATCCGGTGCATCGACGGCGATGGCCGCCAGCCAGGCCATGGCCTCGCAGGTTTCGATGGCCACCAGCATCTCGGCGCAGCGGTGCCGCAGCACCTGGTTGTCCGACAGCGGGCGGCCGAACTGCTTGCGCGTGGCGAGATATTTGGTTGTCATCTCCAGCGCACCGCGCATCGCGCCGACCATTTCAGCGCAGAGGGCGGCCACCCCGACGTCCAGCGTGCGCCGTATCACGTCCCTCGTGGCGCGAGACGGCCCCATCAGCAGGGTGGCCGGCGCCTGGGCGAACTGCAGGTCGGAGGCACTGCGCTGGTCGATCAGGGTGAAGTCGCGGCGGGCCAGGCCGACGGCGTCGGCTTGCACGAGGAACAGCGCCACGCCCTCGCTGCCATCGCCCGAGCGGGCGCTGACGATGAGCGCGTCGGCCGCAGCGGCGTGGAGCACTGCGCACTTGCGGCCGCTCAGTTGCCAGCCCTGGCCGGCCCGCGACGCCCGCAGCTGTGTGTCATCCAGCGGCACCCCACGCTCCTCGTGGGCGAAGGCGCAACGGTAATCGCCGGCCGCCATCCTTGGCAGCAGTTCGCTTTTCACGGCTTCGTTGGTGCAGCCAGCGAGCGCGGTCGCGCTCAACACGGCGCTCGCGAGATAGGGCTCCTGCACCAGCGCGCGGCCGAAGGCCTGCATCACGGGCAGGAGTTCGGCGCCGCCGCCGTCCAGGCCACCGTGCTCCGACGGCGTGGCGATCGCCAGCAGGCCCATCTCGGCATAGCTGCCCCACATCGCCGTACTCCAGCCGGGTGCCTGGGCCGCGATCTTCTGGCGCGCGTCGAAGCCATAGCGGTCGGCCATCAGGCGCGCCACGCCGTCGTCGAGTTGCCGCTGTTCGTCGGAAAGGTGCATTTCCATGGTCAGAACATCCCCCGGGTGAGCAGTTCTTTCTGGATCTCGCTGGCACCGCCGTAGATGGAGGTGGCGCGCATGTACAGGTAGTTGGCGCCGACGGTCGACGCCGCCGAAGCGCCGTCCTCGCTGTGCAGCGCCATCGCTTGCGTGCCTTCGATGCGGCACAGCAGCGATGCGATGCGCTGCTGCAGTTCGGTGCCCTTGAGCTTGAGCACGGAGGCGAGCGTCGCCGCGCGCGGATTGGACTCCTCGAGTGCCACCATGCGCCACTGGATCATTTCCAGGGCCCGCACCTCGGCGTCCAGCAGCGCGATTTCCTCTTCCACCCGCCGCCGGGCGCCGCCGCGCAGGCCGGAGTCGGGCAGGAGCTCGCGCGCCCGGCCGAGGCGCTCCTTGCAGCCGCCGACCTTGGCGATCAGCGTGCGTTCGTTTCCGAGCAGGAACCTGGTGCAGTCCCAGCCGCGGCCTTCCTGGCCCACGAGGTTGGCGACCGGCACCCGCACGTTGTCGAAGAAGACTTCGTTGAAGTGGTGGTTGCCGTCGATCGAGCGGATCGGCCGGATCGTCACGCCCGGGCTGCGCAGGTCGAACAGCAGCATGGAGATGCCGTCCTGGCGCCTCGCTTCCTTCGAGGTGCGCACCAGGCAGAAGATCCAGTCGGCCCAATGGGCCATGGTGGTCCAGATCTTCTGGCCGTTGACGATGTAGTGGTCGCCATCGCGCAGCGCCGAAGTCCGCAGCGAAGCGAGGTCGGAGCCCGAGCCCGGCTCCGAGAAGCCCTGGCTGAACCAGACGTCGAGGTTCGCCAGCTTCGGCATCCAGTAGGCCAGCTGTTCCTGCGTGCCGAACTGCAGCAGCACCGGCCCGAGCATGGTCACATTGAAGGCCAGCGGTTGTGGTGCGGGCGCGCGGTACAGCTCCTCCTGCAGCAGGATCTTCTCCACCACGCCGAGGTCGGCGCCGCCGTAGCGGCGCGGCCAATGCGGCGCGGCCCAGCCCTTTTCGTTGAGCGTGCGGTGCCAGTCGACGATCTCCTGGCGGTTGGGGAAATGCCCTTCGCGCAGCTTGCGCCGCAGCGCGGGCGGCAGCTTGCTGTCGATGAAGGCGCGCACCTCCAGCTGGAAGGCGCGCTGGGCTTCGGTGAGGTGCAGATCCATGGAGGCGGCGGTCAGGCCGGGGTGAATACGGGGATGGGAGTGCCGTCCTCGGCGTTCTGCCAGCGCAGCGTCACCTTCTGGCCGATGCGCAGTTCGTCGAGGTCGCAGTCGACGATGTTCGTCAGCATGCTCACGCCTTCCTCCAGCGTGACGAACCCGATGGCGTAGGGCTCCTTGGTGCGCCGCATCGCCGAATAGGTGTAGAGCGTGCCCTTGCCGCTGGCCGCGCGCCACTCCGTGGCGTCGGACATGCAGCGCGGGCAGATCGTGCGCGGATAGAAGTGCGGCTTGCCGCAGGCGTTGCAGTGCTTGATCATCAGCCGCCCGGCGCGGGCGCCTTCCCAGTAGGGTTCGACCTCGGGGTTGGTGGAGACGGCGGGGTAGACGCGGTTGTGGGACTTCAGCATGGGTTCACTCCCTCTCGAGGATCAGCGTGCCGCTGACGTGGCGGGTGGACAGGAAGCCGCCCGTTCCCTGGGCGACCGCGAGGTCGCAGTTCTTCACCTGCACGGCCGGATGCGCTTCGCCGCGCAACTGCCGCACCGCCTCGATGATCTTGGTGATCCCGCCCCGGTTGTTGGGATGGTTGTTGCACAGGCCGCCGCCGTCGGTGTTGAAGGGCAGCTTGCCGACGCCCGAGATCAGGTTGCCGTCGGCGACGAACTTGCCGCCCTCGCCCTTCTTGCAGAAGCCGATGTCCTCAAGCTGCATCAGCACCGTGATGGTGAAGCTGTCGTAGATCGAGGCGTATTTGATATCCCTCGGCGTCACGCCGGCCTCGGCGAAAGCCTGAGGTCCCGACCACACACCCGCGGAATAGGTCAGATTGAGATCCTTGCCGCCGCGAGGTCCCTTCAGGGCTTCGCCCGCGCCGATCATCCGCACCAGCGGCCTCTTCAGTGAACGCGCAATTGCCTCGGTGGTGACGATCAGCGCGCCGCCGCCATCGGTGACGACGCAGCAATCCATCCGGTGCAGCGGATCCGATATCATCGGCGAGTTCAGCACGT
>JAQGMU010000304.1 GCA_028292195.1 Ramlibacter sp.
CTGGCGCGCACGCGATTCAGGCTGTTGCCCAGCCAGGGCAGCTATTTCCAGTGCGTGGAGATCTCGTCGGTCAGCGACCTGGGCGAGGCGGACTTCTGCAAGTGGCTCACCACCGAGATCGGCGTGGCGGCGATTCCGCTGTCGGCGTTCTACGGCAGCGGCTTCGACCAGCGGGTGGTGCGGTTCTGCTTCGCGAAGAAGGATGAGACGCTGAACCTCGCATTGGATCGGCTCGCAAAGCTCTGAAAGCCAACGTCCTCTGCGTCCGGTTCAATCCTCAGCACTGGATGGAGTTGCGGCAGAACTTCTCGAGCTCCCGCACCACCGTCTGCCCGCTGACCGCATCGCGCGCTTTCGCCCCGACTTCCAGGCTCAGCTTCGCCTGGTACTTGCGGAAGAACTCGTCGAACAGCTCGCCGCCCAGCGTGGCATAGGCGGTCAGGCTGTCCACGCGCGGGTCGTGCGACAGCAGCACGGCGCACAACGGCTGCCGCGCCGGCCCTGACAGCACCTCGGCGCCCTTCGCCGGATCGTACTGGCTGTGTTCCGCGCAGCAATGGATCAGCGCGTCCTGCACGCCACGCTGGGCGCGCGTCTTGCGAAAGCTGATGAAGCTCACGTCGCGGGTGGGATAGACCAGCTGGTGGGCGCAGATGGCGGAGAACGCCACCACGCTGCGCTTGTTGCCGACACCGCCCGGCCAGCTGTAGCCGCTGTGGTCCTGCGTGCTGAGCGAATGCGGCGGCACCGGCTTGCCCAGGTCCAGCAGGAACACGGGCGTGGCCTCGAACGGGTAGTGGAAGACGTAGTTGGCCTGCACCCGAAGGTCGGACGCGCGCAACGCATCGCCCCGTTCGTCGACCAGCAGCGCCGGCGCGTAGGCTTTCGGTTTGGCATTGGCCGCCCAGGCCGGCAGGCCCGCCGCCAGCGAAAGGCCGGCAGCGCCGGCGGTGCAGGACTCCAGGAAGACGCGTCTGCGTTGGTCCATCACCCTTTGTACTCCAGCGCACCCCCAGTCGGAAAGGGGAAAACGCCAGCAAGCCTAAAGCTTCAACTATTCAGCTGGGACCACAGTTTGTCGAGGCGTTTGGTACTCACCGGCTGCGGCGTCTTCAGCTCCTGCGCGAAAAAGCTGACCCGCAGCTCCTCCAGCAGCCAGCGGAAGTCGTCCATGCGCTCGTCGGCCACGCCCTTGCGCTCGGCCACCAGCCGCCAGTAGCGCTGCTCCTGCGGGCGCAGTTCGGCCAAGCGCGTGCTGTCGCGCGCCGGGTCGGCGCGCAGCTTGTCCAGGCGCAGCACGATGGCTTTCAGGTAGCGCGGCAGGTGCTGCAGCCGGGCCCAGGGCGTGGCGGCCAGGAAGCGCTTGGGCACCAGCCGCTGCAGCTGCTGGGCGGCATCGGCCGTGGCTTCCGGCTGGATCTTGGTGTCCTTGATCTTGCGCACCGCCAACGCATAGTCGACCAGGATGGTGGCCGCCAGCCGCGCCACCTCGTTGGCGATCAGCGTGAGGCGGCCCCGGCCCTCGTCCAGCCGGCGCTTGAAGTCGGCGGCGTTGGCGGGCAGCGGGTCGAGCAGGAACGCGCGGTCCAGCGCCACCTCGACGATCTGGTCGCGCAACTCTTCCTGCGTCCCCAGCGGCAGGTAGGCCACGGCCATCTTCTGCAGGTCCGGAATGTTCTTTTCCAGGTACTTCAGGGCGTCCTTCAGCTGCAGCGCGAACAGGCGACGCAGGCCGGCGCGATGCTTGGCCGCGGCCACTTCGGGTTCGTCGAAGACCTCGATGGTGACGGCATCGCGGCCGTCGATCAGCGCCGGGAAGCCGACCAGGGAGGTGCCGCCCTTGCGGACTTCCATCAGCTCGGGCAGCTCGCCGAAGGTCCAGGCCGTGTGTTTTTCTCCTCCGCCCGCTGGGGGGAGGTTGGGAGGGGGGCTCACGGCCGCTGCCCGGCCACCGCCGCTGCCCCCACCCTGCGCTTCCCCAGAGGGGGAGGGAGAAACCGTCTTCATCCCGGCCAAAGCCTGGAACGCCCCGCGCGCCTGCGCGCCCAGCTCCGCCTTCAGCGCCGCCAGGTTGCGTCCCATCCCCAGCTGCCGCCCGTGCTCGTCGACGATGCGGAAGTTCATGAACAGGTGGGCCGGCACCATGTCCAGCTTGAAGTCGGTGCGCTTCACGTCGAGGCTCGTCTCATCCCGCGCCAGCTTCACCAGCACATCGGTCAGGCCGCCGTGTGCCCAGCGCTCCGGGGCGGACAGCAGCCCCGCCAGCCGCGTCGCCGATTCCGGCAGCGGCACGAAGCGTGAGCGCGGCCGCTGCGGCAGGCTTTTCAGCAGCGCCTGGATCTTGTCCTTCAGCATCCCCGGCACCAGCCATTCGGCCCGTTCTTCGTTCACCTGGTTCAGCACGTACAGCGGCACCGTCACCGTGATGCCATCGCGCGCATCCCCCGGCTCGTGCAGGTAGGTGGCGGCGCAATCGATGCCGCCCAGCCGCACCGTCTTCGGGAAGGAATTGCTGGTGATGCCGGCCGCCTCGTGCCGCATCAGCTCCTCGCGCGTGAGCTTCAGCAGGTCCGGCCTGCCCTTGCCCGCCTGCCGGTACCAGGCCTCGAAGCTCGCGCCGTTGCAGACGTCCTTGGGCACCTGCTGGTCGTAGAAGGCGTAGATCAGCTCCTCGTCCACCAGCACGTCCTGCCGGCGCGACTTGTGTTCCAGCTCCTCCACCTGCCGCACCAGCTTCTGGTTGGCGGCCAGGAACGGCAATTTCGTTTCCCACTCGCCGGCAACCAGGCCTTCGCGCAGGAAGATCTCGCGCGCGCCTTGCAGGTCGACGCGGGCGAACGGCACCCGGCGGCCGCTGTAGATCACCAGCCCGTACAGCGTGGCGCGTTCCAGCGCCACCACTTCGGCCGCCTTCTTCTCCCAGTGCGGGTCGAGCAGCTGCTTCTTCAGCAGGTGGCCCGCGACCTCCTCCACCCACTGCGGCTCGATGTTGGCCATGCCGCGGCCGAACAGGCGGGTGGTTTCCACCAGTTCCGCCGCCACCACCCAGCGGCCAGGCCGCTTCTTCAGGTGGGCGCCGGGGTGGCGGTAGAACTTGATGCCGCGCGCGCCGAGATACGCTTCGTCGTCTTCCAGCTTGAAGCCGATGTTGCCCAGCAAGCCGGCCAGCATGGCCTTGTGCAGCTGCTCGTAGCCGGCCGGCTGGTCGTGCAGGCGCCACTTGTGCTCGGTCACCACCGTCAGCAGCTGGCTGTGGACGTCGCGCCATTCGCGCACGCGGCGCACGTTGATGAAGTTCTGGCGCAGCAGCTGTTCGTACTGGCGGTTCGAAAGCCGATGGTCGGTGCCATGTCCGCCCCTGGCTTCGTCCAGCCATTGCCACAAGCGCAGGTAGCCCGAGAACTCGCTCTTGTCGTCGTCGAACTTGGCGTGCTGCTGGTCGGCCTGGGCCTGCAGTTCCATCGGGCGGTCGCGCACGTCCTGCAGCGACAGCGCCGCGGCGATCACCAGGACCTCGGCCAGCGCCCCGCGCTCGCGCGCCTCCAGGATCATGCGGCCCACGCGCGGGTCCAGCGGCAGGCGGGCCAGCTCGGCGCCCATGGGCGTGAGCGCGTTGTCGTCGTCCACGGCGCCCAGCTCGTTCAGCAGCTGGTAGCCGTCGGAAATCGCGCGGCTCGAGGGCCGGTCGATGAAGGGGAAATCCTCCACCATGCCCAGGCGCAGCGACTTCATGCGCAGGATCACGCCGGCCAGCGAGGAGCGCAGGATCTCCGGCTCGGTGAAGCGCGGCCGGCCGCTGAAATCGTCCTGGCCATAGAGCCGGATGCAGATGCCGTTGGCCACCCGGCCGCAGCGGCCGGCGCGCTGGTTGGCGGCCGCCTGGCTGATAGGCTCCACCAGCAGCTGTTCCACCTTGCTGCGGAAGCTGTAACGCTTGACGCGCGCCGTGCCGGTGTCGATCACATAACGGATCCCGGGCACCGTGAGCGAGGTCTCGGCCACGTTGGTCGCCAGCACGATGCGGCGGCCCCCATGGGTGTCGAACACCCGGTCCTGCTCCGCCTGCGACAGGCGCGCGAACAAAGGCAGCACCTCGGCGTTGCGGGTCACCGGGTCGTGCGCCAGGTGCTTGCGCAGGTGGTCGGCCGCCTCGCGGATCTCGCGCTCGCCGGGCAGGAACACCAGGATGTCGCCGGGCGCGTTGCCGCGCCAGAGCTCGTCGACGCCGTCGGCGATGGCGTCGTTCAGGTCGAACTCGCGCGATTCCTCGAACGGCTGCCAGCGCTGTTCCACCGGGAACATCCGCCCCGACACATAGATCACCGGCGCCGGGCCTTGCGCCGAAGCGAAGTGCTGGGCGAAGCGCTCGGCATCGATGGTGGCCGAGGTCACCACGATCTTCAGGTCGGGCCGGCGCGGCAGCAGCTGGCGCAGGTAGCCAAGCAGGAAGTCGATGTTGAGGCTGCGCTCGTGCGCCTCGTCGATGATGATGGTGTCGTAGGCGCTGAGCAGCGGGTCGGATTGCGTCTCGGCCAGCAGGATGCCGTCGGTCATCAGCTTGACCGAGGCGTCCTTGGACAGCCGGTCCTGGAACCGCACCTTGAAGCCCACCACCTCGCCCAGCGGCGTCTCCAGTTCCTGGGCGATGCGCTTGGCGACGCTGGAAGCGGCGATACGGCGGGGCTGGGTGTGGCCAATCAGCTTGCCGCGCTGGCCTTCGGCGGCGTTCAGTTTCCCGCGGCCCATGGCGAGCGCGATCTTGGGCAGCTGGGTGGTCTTGCCGGAGCCGGTTTCGCCGCAGACGATGACCACCTGGTTGGCGGCCATGGCCGCCGCGATCTCTTCGCGCTTGGCGGAAACCGGAAGCGCTTCCGGGAAATTGATGTGCAGGGGGACGGCGGGCAAGGCGGGCGGGCGAAAGCCGCTGATTATCGGCCCTGCGGGGGCTTCAGGCCGCGGCCTTGGTCGCGCCCTCTTCCGGCGGCAGTTCGGCGATCTGCCCCACCCTCGCGTCGAAGAAGGCCAGCCGGCTGGCGTAGCTCCAGGCCGTGCGGGCCATGGCGCGGGCCGTGGCCACCGCTTGCGCCGGCCGCACCTGGGTCGTGGTCGCCAGCACGCCGACGCCGACTTCGGCCGCCCAGGCGGTGCCTGCCGCTTCCAGCCGGGCGGCGTCGCGCCCGGTGCTCAGCGCAATCGGCCGCGCCAGCCGCGCGCGCACCACGCGGGCCAGTTGCGCCAGCCGGCGCGGGTCGTCGGCATTGCGCACCAGCAGCAGGAAGCCGTCCTCCCCCAGGCGCCCCATCTCCACGTACTGGGGCACGCAGCGGCGCAGCCGCCCGGCGCAGACGAACAGTGCGTGGTTGAAGGCGGCCCGGCCATGCAGGTTCTCCAGCGCGTACAGGTTGCCCAGGCAGACCGCGATCACGCCGACCGGCCGCACTGGCCCTTCTTCGCGCCGGAAGAACAGCTCGCCCACCATCTGGCCGGTTTCGCTGTGCGAGCGCATGCGCGTCACCGGGTCGTAGCTGGGGCCGTGCGCCATCACCTCGGCCAGCTCCAGCAGGTAGGAATAGCGGGACCACAGCACGGTGGCGATCACGCACAGGTAGGCCACGCCGGCCAGCGCGCTCAGCGCATGCACCGGCCACCAGTTGCTGCGGCTCAACGCGATCCAGCTGAGGCCGGCGATCGCCACCAGCATGAAGACGAGGCCTGCCACGGCAATCCATCCGGCGCGGTCGCCGCGCACGGCGCCGCGCACCGCGATCACCAGCATCGCGCCCCCGACCGCAAGGGCCAGCACCGAACTGAGCGCCAGTGCCTGGCCCGGCTCCAGCAGCCAGCCGGCACCCAGCACCAATGCGCCGGCGCCCAGCAACAGCGCCAGCGCGCGCCGTCCCACCGCATGCTGGCGCAGCATGCCGAAGGTGGACATCAGCATCAGGGCCAGGCTCACCGCCGCGCCCACCGCGACGTGCGCCAGCACGCGGGCTTCCACCGCGCCTTCGATGGGCAGCCAGCCCAGGTAGGCGATCGCGAAGGCGGCGGAAACCAGCGAGGTCAGGCCCGCCATCAGCGCCACCCGCCGGTGCGAGCGGGCGAAGGCGGCCAGCGACAGCACGAGCATCAGCGATGCCGTGCAGAAGAAGGCCCCCCAGAACCCCGCCGCCACCCTGTCCATGGCGACCACGATAGCGGAAAGGGCGCGTGCCGTCCCGTGCGGTGTTGCGTCCTGTCTTTAACGCGCTAGGTGCCGCTTGGCATCGGCAGCGGGCCAGGCGCCGTCGACTGGTCCTCCGGCGGCAGTTCCGCGATGCGGCCCTGCGCCTGGTCGTAGAAAGCGAGCCGGCTGTCGTAGCTCCAGGCCGTGCGCGCCATCGCCCGCGCCGTCGCCACCGCCTGCGAGGGCCGCACTTTGGTGCTGGTGTTCAGCACGCCGATGCCGACCTCGGCGACCCAGTTGGTGGCCGAGGCCTCCAGGCCGGCCGGGTCCCGGCTGGTGCTCAGGGCCAGCGGGCGCGACAGCCGCGCCTTCACCGTGCGGGCGAGCTGCACCACCCGGTCCATGCCCTGCGGGTTGGACAGCAGCAGCAGGAAGCCGTCCTCGCCCAGCCGCCCCATCTCCACGTACTGGGGCACGCAGCGCCGCAGCCGCCCGGCGCAGACGAACAGCGCATGGTTGAAGGCGGCCCGGCCATGCAGGTTTTCCAGCGCGTACAGGTTGGCGATGCAGATCGCGATCACGCCGATGGACCGGCTCGGGCCGTCCTCGCGCCGGAAGAACAGGTCGCCCACCATCTGCCCGGTCTCGCTGTGCGAGCGCATCCGGGTCACCGGGTCGTAGCTGGGGCCGTGCGCCATCACCTCGGCCAGTTCCAGCAGGTACGAATAGCGGCGCCACAGGGCGGAGGCCATCACGGTCAGGTAGGACATGCCGGCCACGGCGCTCACCGCGTGCACCGGCCACCAGGTGGTGCCGCTGAACGCAATCCAGCTCAGGCCGGCCAGCGACACCAGCATGAACGCCACGCCCAGCACGCTGGTCCAGGCCAGGCGGTCGCCGCGCAGCGCACTGCGAAAAGTCACCACCAGCATCGCCATGCCGACCCCGACGGCGACGATGGAGCTCAGGGCCAGCGCCTCCTCGGGCCGCAGCGTCCAGCCGGCCCCGACCACCAGCAGGCCCAGGCCCACCAGCGCGGCGATGGTGCGCTGCGCCGGGCCGCGCTGCCGCAACAGCCCCAGCATGGCCAGCAGCATCAGCGCCAGCGAGGTGGCGGCGATCATGGCCACATGGGCCAGCAGGCGGGCTTCGGTGGCGTCCTCCACCGGCAGGAACCCGAGGTAGGCGAGGACGAAGGCGGCCGACACCAGGGCCGACAGGCCGGCCATCAGCGCCACCCGGCGGTGCGAGCGGGCGAAAGCGGCGAGCGACAGGGCAAGCATCAGCACCGCAGTGCCAAAGAATGCTCCCCAGAATCCCGCCGCAAGTGCGTCCATGCCCACACGATAACAAATGCAGCAGGACCGTCCCTTACACTGTCGCGTTCGTCCGCACTGACCGCCACCGCAAGCGCCACCGCCACCGATGTCCGCCATCTTCAATTTCACCTTCGTGCCGTGGTTCCGCTCGGTGGCGCCGTACATTCACATGCACCGGGGCAAGACCTTCGTGATCGGCATGGCGGGCGAGGCGGTGGCTGCCGGCAAGCTGCTCCACATCGCGCAGGACCTGGCCCTGATCCAGAGCATGGGCGTGAAGGTCGTCCTGGTGCACGGCTTCCGGCCGCAGGTGAACGAGCAGCTCAAGGCCAAGGGGCACGCCGCCCGCTATTCGCACGGCATGCGCATCACCGACGAAGTGGCGCTCGACTCCGCGCAGGAAGCAGCCGGCCAGCTGCGCTACGAGATCGAGGCCGCCTTCAGCCAGGGCCTGCCCAACACGCCCATGGCCGGCTCGACGGTGCGCGTGATCTCCGGCAACTTCATCACGGCGCGACCGGTGGGCATCCTGGACGGCGTCGACTTCCAGCATTCCGGCCTGGTGCGCAAGGTCGACGTCGCCGGCATCACCCGCACGCTCGACTTCGGCGCCATGGTGCTGCTGTCGCCGTTCGGCTTCTCGCCAACCGGCGAGGCCTTCAACCTGACCATGGAAGAAGTGGCGACCAGTGTCGCCATCGCCCTGCAGGCCGACAAGCTGGTGTTCCTGACCGAGATCCCGGGCATCCGGGTGAAACCGCTGGAGCCGGAGAGCGAGGACAACCCGATCGACACCGAGCTGCCGCTGGCCGCCGCCGAGCAGCTGCTGGCCAGCCTGCCGGCGGCCCAGAACCCGAGCGACACGGCGTTCTACCTCCAGCACTGCGCGAAGGCCTGCAAGGCCGGCGTCGAGCGCAGCCACATCATCCCCTTCGCCACCGACGGCTCGCTGCTGCTGGAGGTGTACGTGCACGACGGCATCGGCACCATGATCGTGGACGAGAAGCTCGAGGAGCTGCGCGAGGCCACGGCCGACGACGTGGGCGGCATCCTCCAGCTGATCGAGCCGTTCGAAAAGGACGGCACGCTGGTCAAGCGCGACCGCACCGAGATCGAACGCGACATTGCCAACTACACCATCATCGAGCACGACGGGGTGATCTTCGCCTGCGCCGCGCTCTACCCTTACCCCGAGGCCAGGACCGGCGAGATGGCGGCGCTGACGGTGTCGCCGCACAGCCAGGGCCAGGGGGACGGCGAAAAGGTGCTGCGCCGCGTCGAGCAGCGCGCTCGCGCCATGGGGCTGGAGAGCATCTTCGTGCTGACGACCCGCACCATGCACTGGTTCCTGAAGCGCGGATTCGTCCAGGTCGACGCCGACTGGCTGCCCGAGGCCCGCAAGCGCAAGTACAACTGGGACCGGCGCAGCATGGTATTCGTCAAGAAGCTCGCGTAAGCTTCCGGGACGGCGCTTTACCGTCCCTGCCGCGGCCGCGCCGCGCTCCGACAGCGACAGCCTTTCCGCGCTCCAGCTTGAAAAGGAGACCGCCATGGCCACTCTCACCACTCCCCTGCAGGAGGTCCGCATTCCGGCGGGCCAGGCCTGGCTGTATGGCGACCTGGCCCTGCCGGCCGAATTCATCGGGCTGGTGCTGTTCGCGCACGGCAGCGGCAGCGGCCGCCACAGCGCGCGCAACCGCCAGGTCGCGCTGCGGCTGCAGCAGGCCGGCATCGCCACCCTGTTGTTCGACCTGCTCACGCCGCAGGAAGAGGAAGTCGACGTGCACACGCGCGAGCACCGCTTCGACATCGCCCTGCTCACGCGGCGGATGGAAGAGGCGGCCGCCTGGGCCGCCGTCCAGCCCGCCGTGCGCGGACTGCCGCTGGGCTTCTTCGGCGCCAGCACCGGCAGCGCGGCCGCCCTGATCGCCGCCGCCCAGCTGGGACCGCGGGTCGCAGCCGTCGTGTCGCGCGGCGGCCGGCCCGATCTCGCGGGGCCGGCTGCGCTGCGCGCCGTCACCGCCCCCACCCTGCTGATCGTCGGCGCCAATGACCGCGAGGTGCTGGACCTGAACGAGCAGGCGCTGGGGCTTTTGCAGTGCGAAAAACGGCTGGCCGTCGTGCCCGGTGCCACCCACCTGTTCGAGGAACCCGGCACGCTGGAACAGGCCGCCAACCTGGCGGCGGCCTGGTTCTGCCGGCATCTGCTGCGCACGGAGCACCTGGTGTGAAAGAAGCGCCAAGGCTGCCTTATGCCGACCGCGAGGAGGCAGGAGCCGTATTGGCGGCGGCGCTGCAGCACCTGCGCGGCCGCGCCGGCCTGCTGGTGCTGGCCCTGCCGCGCGGCGGCGTGCCGGTCGGCTACGAAGTGGCGCGGGGGCTGGGCGCGCCGCTCGACGTGCTGATCGTGCGCAAGCTGGGCCACCCCCACCACGAGGAATACGCCATGGGCGCGATCGCCAGCGGCGGCATCCGCGTCATGAACGCCGAGGCGGAGCGCTACGTCAAGCCGGCGGACCTCGAACGCATTACGCGGCGCGAGCAGGCCGAGCTGGAGCGGCGCGAGCTGCTGTACCGCGGCGATGCCCCGCCGCTGGTGCTGTCGGGACGGGTGGTGGTGCTGGTCGACGACGGCCTTGCCACCGGCTCCACCATGCGCGCCGCGGCCCGTGCCGTGCGCGCAAAGGCGCCGGCCTGGACCTGCATCGCGGTGCCGGTGGGGGCGCCGGAGACCTGTGAGGACCTGCGGGACGAGGCCGACGAAGTGGTCTGCCCGGCCCAGCCCATCCCCTTCCGCGCGGTCGGGCTCTGGTACCGCGCGTTCCCGCAGACCAGCGACGAGGAGGTGCGGCAGCTGCTGGCTGCGGCCCGGGAAACGCTGCCGGCTGCGGCCCTGTCCCATGGGAGCACCGGATGAACCCCTCCGCCGTTCGCAGCGAGGCCGTGCTGCTCGAAGGCTTGCGCGGCCACCTGCATGCCCTGCCCGGCTATGCCGCCGATGACAACGACCTGGTCGACCGCATCGCCGGGGCGCAACTCGCGCTGCTGGGCGAGGCCTCGCACGGCACCCACGAGTTCTATGCCGAGCGGGCCGAGCTGACCAAGCGCCTGATCACCCACCACGGCTTCACGGCCGTCGTCGTCGAGGCCGACTGGCCGGACGCCTGGCGGGTCAACCGTTACGTGCGCGGCGTGTCTGACGACCCGGATGCCGCCGCCGCTCTCTCCGGCTTCGAGCGCTTCCCGACCTGGATGTGGCGCAACACCGTGGTGCGCGACTTCGTCGAATGGCTGCGCGAACACAACCGCGCGCTGCCGCTTTCGCGCCGCGCCGGCTTTCACGGCATGGACCTGTACAGCCTGTACCGCTCGATGCAAGCCGTGCTGGCGTACCTGGATCGCACCGACCCCGAGGCGGCGCGGCGGGCCCGCGCCAGCTATGCCTGCTTCGACCACTACGCTGAGGACAGCCAGGCCTATGGCTACGCCGCCAGCTTCGGCCTGCAGGCCAGTTGCGAAGACGAAGTGATACAGCAACTGCGCGAGCTCAATCGCCGGGTGGGCGCGGCCCTGCCCTCCTGCGGCGAGGAACGCGACGACGCCTTCCATGCCCAGCAGAACGCGCGGCTGGTGCGCAATGCCGAGGAGTACTACCGCACCATGTTCCGCGGCCGGGTGTCGTCCTGGAACCTGCGCGACAGCCACATGGTGGAAACCTTGCAGGCGCTGGAAAAACACCTGGCCGCCGGCGGCGCGTCGCCGAAGATGGTGGTGTGGGCGCACAACTCGCACCTCGGCGACGCCAGCGCCACCGAGATGGGCGATCAGGGCGAGTGGAACGTCGGCCAGCTGGCCCGCGACCGCTGGGGCGACCAGGCCTGCCTGGTCGGCTTCAGCACCCACCACGGCACCGTGACGGCAGCCTCCGAATGGGACGGGCCGGCCGAGCGCAAGCTGGTCCGGCCAGGGCTGCCGGACAGCTTCGAGGACCTGTTCCACCAGACCGACCAGGAGCGCTTCTGGCTGGATCTGCGGGGCGACCCGGCGTTGGCGCAATTGCTGGCGGACAGGCGGCTGCAACGGGCGATCGGGGTGATCTACCAGCCGCGGACCGAGCGCCTGAGCCACTATTTCCATGCCAGGCTGCCGGACCAGTTCGACGCCATGATCCACATCGATGCGACGCGGGCGCTGGAGCCCCTGGTGCCGGAACCGCAGTGGCATGCGGGCGAGCCGCCGGAGACCTATCCCTCGGGGTTGTGACGGGGAGCCGCGGTCGACGGGGCGTCAGGCGAGCGCCGCGCGCGGCGCGCTGGTGCGCATCTGCCGCGCCAGCAACACCAGCCCGATCACCACGATTGCCGCGAAACACAGGAACGACCAGTTCGCGATCGACAGGCCCAGGAAGGTCCAGTCGACCTTGGTGCAGTCGCCGCTGCCGCGGAAGATCATGGGAATGGCGCGCTTGAGCGGGAAGGTCTCGATCATCCCGTACAGGTCGCGGCCGCAGGAAGCCGTCTCCGGCGGGTTCCACTGCAGCCAGCTCTGGCGGGCGGCCACGAAGGCCCCGCCGCCGGCCAGCAGCACCATCAGCGCGGCCCCGCCAAGGTGCACGCCGCGGCCGCGGAAGCTTGCCGCGGCTCCGGCGACGATCGCCACCAGCACCAGCGCATAGCGCTGCACGATGCACATGGGGCAAGGCTCGAGCCCCACGACGTGCTGCAGGTACAGGCCGAAGGCGAGCATGGCCACGCAGGCCAGGGCCAGCAGGGCCAGGACGCGCCGCGGCGCGCTGTCGAACCAGTTCAGAAAACCCATTTCTCTCCGTCCTCCCGGCGCCCATGCAGCTCAGATGTTGGCGCCGCTCTCCAGGAACACCCGGGCACGCCGCGGCGTCACCACCAGCGTTTCACCCTCCCGGAAACCCATCTCGTTGAACTGCTGCGCGGGGATCTGCGCTTCGATGATGGCTTCCGGCGCCGCATTCTCCGCTGGTTTGTGGTCGTCCACCGGAATTAGTTCCAGCCGCGCCACCGGCCCGACCACGATCGCCCGGACCAATTGCACCACGATGCCGCGGGGGCGACCGGCGGCGTCGATCCCGGCGCCCGGCGCATAGCGCTCCACGTCCAGGTCGTGCGGCCGCACGTAGGCAAAGGCTTTCTGGTTCTGCGCCCCGGCGTGTTCCGGCGACGCGAGGTGCAGGCCGCCCAGGTCGACCTCGCCCTCGTGGGCGCGGCCGTGGAACAGGTTGACGTCACCGAGGAAGCCGTAGACGAAGGGGCTGGCCGGGTGGTCCCACACCTCCTGCGGCGAGCCGACCTGCTCGATGTTGCCGGCGTTCATCAGCACCACCCGGTCGGCCACTTCCAGCGCCTCCTCCTGGTCGTGGGTGACGAAGATGCTGGTGACGTGCAACTCGTCGTGCAGCCGGCGCAGCCAGCGCCGCAACTCCTTGCGCACCTTGGCGTCGAGCGCGCCGAAAGGCTCGTCGAGCAGCAGCACCTTGGGTTCCACCGCCAGCGCCCGGGCCAGTGCGATCCGCTGGCGCTGGCCCCCCGACAGCTGCGAGGGGAAGCGGTCGGCCAGCCAATCGAGCTGCACCAGGTTCAGCAGGTCGTGCACCTTCTGCCGGATCTGGGTCTCGCTGGGGCGCACGCCGCGCGGCTTGACGCGCAGGCCGAAGGCGACGTTCTCGAACACCGTCATGTGGCGGAACAGCGCGTAGTGCTGGAACACGAAGCCGACCTGGCGCTCGCGCACGTGAACGTCGGTGGTGTCCTCGCCGGAGAACAGGATGCTGCCGCGGTCCGCCGACTCCAGGCCGGCGATGATGCGCAGCAGGGTGGTCTTGCCGCAGCCGGACGGCCCCAGCAGGGCCACCAGTTCGCCGGAGGCGATGGTCAGCGACACGTCCCGCAGGGCCTTGAAGTCGCCGAAGTTCTTGCTGACGTTGCGGATCTCGATGCTCATGGGAGGGGCCGGGTTCTGGGGGCTAGGGGCTAGGGGCTGGGGGCCAGGGGCGCTTCGGGAGACGAACCGGCCGAAGCCTGCATCTCGCGTTCCTGCCGCCATTCGGCCACCGACTTGATCACCAGCGTGACCAGGGCCAGCAGCGCCAGCAGCGAGGCGACGGCGAAGGCCGCCACCGACTGGTATTCGTTGTAGAGGATCTCGACGTGCAGCGGCATGGTGTTGGTCTGGCCGCGGATGTGCCCGGACACCACCGACACCGCGCCGAACTCGCCCATGGCGCGCGCGTTGCACAGGATCACGCCGTAGATCAGGCCCCACTTGATGTTGGGCAGCGTGACGTAGCGGAAGGTCTGCCAGCCGGTCGCGCCCAGCACGATGGCGGCCTGCTCCTCGTCGTTGCCCTGCGCCTGCATCAGCGGGATCAGTTCGCGGGCGATGAAGGGAAAGGTGACGAACACCGTGGCCAGCACGATGCCGGGCACCGCGAACATGATCTTGATGTCGTGGGCCTGCAGCCAGGGGCCGAACCAGCCCTGGGCGCCGAACACCAGCACGTAGATCAGGCCGGCCACCACCGGCGACACCGAGAACGGCAGGTCGACCAGCGTGGTGAGGAAGGCCTTGCCGCGGAACTCGTACTTGGCGATGCACCAGGCCGCCGCCACACCGAACACCAGGTTGAGCGGCACAGCGATCGCGGCCGTGAGCAGCGTGAGCCTGATCGCCGACCAGGCGTCGGGCTCCTTGAGCGCTTCCAGGTAGGCGCCCAGGCCCTTGCGCAGTGCTTCGGTGAACACGGCCGCCAGCGGCAGCACCAGGAACAGCAGCACGAACACCAGTGCGATGGCGATCAGGGTCCGGCGAACCCAGGGCGCCTCGGTCGTCGTGACGCGTTTCTGCGTGAGGTCGGTCGCCATGTCAGGCCCTCACCCCGGCCCTCTCCCGCCAGCGGGAGAGGGTGAGAACGGACTGCGTGATCATCAGTTCGCTCCCGAGCGCTTGCGCTGCCAGGCCTGCAGCCCGTTGATCACCAGCAGCAGCAGGAAGGAAAAGACCAGCATCATCACGGCGACGGCCGTGGCGCCGGCATAGTCGTACTGCTCCAGCTTGCTGATGATGACCAGCGGCGTGATCTCCGAAACCATCGGCACGTTGCCGGCGATGAAGATCACCGAGCCGTACTCGCCGATGGCCCGGGCGAAGGCCATCGCGAAGCCGGTCAGCAGGGCCGGCAGGATGGACGGCAGGATCACTCGCAGGAAGGT
>JAQGMU010000318.1 GCA_028292195.1 Ramlibacter sp.
GGCTGGACGCTGGACTTCCGGCGCGACATCCGCGAGGGCCGCTTCGCTTGATGCTTCAGGTGCGCGTCACGACCCGCACCGGGCACTCGCGGTAGATCACGAAGCCCATTCGCTCGTAGAGCCGCACCGCACCGGCGTTGGCGGCCATCACGTGCAGGAACGGCCGCTCGCCGCGCTGCAGCTGCCGGCGGATGAGCTTTTCCATCAGGCGGCGGGCCAGGCCGCGGCCCTGGAAGTCGGGGTGGGTGCAGACGCCGCTCACCTCGCGCAGGCCGGGCGCGTGCATGCGTTCGCCGGACATGGCGACCAGGCGCGAGCCTTCGAACAAGCCGAAGTACTCGCCCATCTCGATCGTGCGGGGGCCGAAGGGGCCGGGCCGCGTCAGCGCCGCCAGCTGCACGGCCTGGTCGACCTGCTCGGCGCGCAAGGGCACTGACTCGGGCGCGGCATCGTCGCCCGGCATCTCCGCGTCCCAGGCCATGCGATACATGCTCGCCTCCAGGTCCACCTTCCAGCCCGGTTGCGCGGGGCCGGTCCAGTCGGCGCAATAGAACTGCTCGCCGGCTTCGCAGAAGGGCGCGAGGGCGGCGAAGTCGGGCGCCTGCGGGTCGGCAAACCCCAGCAGCGGCGTGTAGCCGCGGGCATAGCGGCGCGCGGTGTCGGAGCCGCAGGCCAGGTGCGCTTGCGGGCCGTTCAGCGCGCTCCAGAAGACGTTGTGCAGGTGGTCGGTCATGGCTGGCCCGCACGATACCCGAGGACAGCGCGGATTGCCGCGCGCCTGCACAATCGCGGCGATGCAACGTTCGTTCTTCGGCCTGGCACTGGTGCTGGGCCTCATCTCCGCGGTCGGCCCCTTTGCCATCGACATGTACCTGCCGGCCCTGCCCAGCATCGGGCACGCGCTGGGCGCCAGCCCGGGCGGGGTGCAGGCCAGCCTGATCGTGTTCTTCGTCGCGCTCGGCCTGGGCCAGGTGATCTACGGGCCGGTCTCCGACATGGCGGGCCGCAAGGCGCCGCTCTACTTCGGGCTGCTGCTGTTTGCCGCCGGCAGCATCGGCTGCGCGCTGGCGCCCAGCATCGAGTGGTTGATCGCGCTGCGCTTCGTGCAGGGGCTGGGCGCCTGCGCCGGCATGGTGGTGCCGCGCGCGGTGGTGCGCGACCTGCACACCGGCACCGAGGCGGCGCGGCTGATGTCGCTGCTGATGCTGGTGTTCAGCGTGTCGCCCATCCTGGCGCCGCTGACCGGCAGCGTACTGATCGACAACTTCGGCTGGCGCGCGGTGTTCTGGGCCGTGACCCTGGTGTCGGCCTTTTCGCTGGTGCTGCTGTACACCAGCCTGCCCGAGACGCGGCCGGCCGAAGAGCGCGTGGGCAGCAGCGTCGGCAGCGCCTTGCAGGCGTATGGCGTGCTGCTGCGCGACCCGCACTTCCTGGGGCTGTCGCTGATCGGCGGCTTCGGAGTGGCCAGCTTCTTCGCTTACCTGGCCAACTCCTCCTTCGTCTTGATCAACCACTACGGCCTCACGCCGCGCCAGTACAGCGTGGCCTTTGCCGCCAATGCCGCTTCGTTCATCGGGGTGTCGCAGCTCACCAGCCGGCTCGGCGCGCGCTTCGGGCTGGCCCGCATGGTGCGGGTGGCGGTCACCGCCTATGCAGCGGTCATGGTGGTGGCGCTGGCGTTTCAGCTCGCCGGCGTGGAGCGCCTGGAACTGCTGCTGGCGCTGCTGTTCATCGGCTATGGCTTCCTGGGGCTGGTGATCCCCGCCACCATGGTGCTGTCGATGGACGCGCATGGCGCCATCGCCGGCACGGCGGCCGCGCTGGGCGGCACGCTGCACTTCGTCGCCGGCATCCTGGTCATGGGGTTGCTCAGCCCGTTCGCGAACGGCAATCCGGTGCCGATGCTGTGGGGGATCGCGGCGAGTGCGGTGGTGGCGTTCGGGTTGGCGGTGGTGACCTTGCGGCGGTGATGGTGGGGTCGCTGCGCGAACCCACCCTACAAGGTCGGACTGCGTAGGGTGGGTTCGCCGAAGGCGACCCCGCCAAAACCAATCAACTGCGTCAAGGCTGCCGCAACTTGAAGCGCTGCAGCTTCCCCGTTTCCGTCCGCGGCAGCGCGCTCACGAACTCGATCTCGCGCGGATACTTGAAGGGCGCGATGCTGGCCTTCACGTGCTCCTGCAGCGCCTTCACCATGGCGGCGTCGGCGGCCTGGCCGGGCTTGAGCACGCAGAAGGCCTTGACGATCATGCCGCGTTCCTCGTCCGGCTTGCCGATCACGCCGCACTCGGCGACGGCCGGGTGCTTCAGCAGCGCGTCTTCCACCTCGGGGCCGCCGACGTTGTAGCCGGCGGTGATGATCATGTCGTCGGCGCGGGCCTGGTAGACGAAGTAGCCGTCCGCGTCCTGCAGGAAGGCGTCGCCCGGGTAGTTCCAGCCATCCTTCACGTAGTTGGACTGGCGCGCATCCTCCAGGTACTTGCAACCGGTGGGACCGATCACCGCCAGCTTGCCGATGGTGCCGCGCGGCACCTCCTTGCCGTCGTCGTCCACGACCTTGGCGGTGTAGCCCGGCACCACCTTGCCGATGGCGCCGCGCTTCACGTCCGCGCCGGCCGACGAGATGAAGATGTGGAACATCTCGGTGGCGCCGATTCCGTCCAGCATCTCGAGGCCGGTGGCCTGCTTCCACAACTGGCGGGTGGCGTCGGGCAAGCCCTCGCCCGCGCTGACGCTGATGCGCAGCTTGCCTATGCCCAGCTCGCGGGCGAAGGCGGCGGCCTGGCGGTAGAAGGTGGGGGCGGTGTAGCAGATGGTGGCGCCGACGTCGACGATCGTGCGGACCAGCGTTTCGGGCGTGTACGGCGCTTCGGGGAAGTAGACCGAAGCGCCGGCAACCATCGGGAACATCAGCAGGCCGCCCAGGCCGAAGGTGAAGGCCAGCGGCGGGCTGCCCACCACGATGTCGTCCGGCGTGGCTTTCAGCACGTGGCGCGGCCAGGCCGCGCAGGCGGCCAGCACGTCGCGGTGGGTGTGGATGGCGGCCTTGGGCTTGCCGGTGGTGCCGGAGGTGAAGGCGAGCATGGCGATGTCGTCGGCCGCGGTGGGGCAGGCCTCGAAGCCGCCGTCCTTCTGCGCCGCGCGCACCGCCATCGAGCCGGGCTCGTTGGGCGCGTTGAAGGGCACCACGGTGTGCAGCACCGGCCGGTCCTTCCGCGCCAGTTCCAGTTCTTCCAGCAGTTTGGCGTCGCACAGCGCCAGCGTCGGCTGCGCCTTGTCGATGATGTCGCCCAGCTCGCGCGCCCGCAGCAGCGGCATGGTGGCGACGGCGATGCCGCCCGCCTTGACCACGGCCAGCCAGGCCAGCGCCATGCCGATCGAGTTGCCGCCACGCAGCAGCACGCGGTTGCCGGGCACCAGCCCCAAGTCCTCGGTCAGCACGCGGCAGATGCGGTCGACGCGGTCGCGCACGTCCTTGTACGTGAGCGTGATGCGGGGCGATCGCAGCAGCGGGCGCTCACCCCAGCCCTTGTCCGCGGCGCGATCGAGCAGTTCGTGCACCAGGTTGCATTGGTCCGGCAGGCGCAGTTCGGGCAGGTCGAAGCGCATCGTCGGCAGCGCTTCCGGTGCCGGCAGCCGGTCGTGGACGAAGCGGTCGGCCTGGGCTGATTGCATTCGGATTACCTCCGCCCTGCGGGCTGCGGTATTCGCCTTCGGAGCGGCCGGGCGGCTCATGCCTCGGCCCCCGGCGGCGTGCTGGCGTGGTCCTTCACCTTGCCCAGCAACTTGTGCAGCGTGGCCATGTCCTTCTCGCTCAGGGCCGAGAAGGCTTCCACGATCCAGTCTTCGTGCTGGCGCGCCATGTCGTTGAACGACTTGCGGCCCTTGGGCGTCAGGCGCACGCGGTAGGCGCGGCGATCGCCCTCGACGTCGATGCGCTCCACCAGGCCCTCGGTCACCAGCTGGTCGGTGATGCCGGTGACGTTGCCGCCAGTCACCATCATCCGGCGCGACAGCTCGTTCATCTTCAGCCCGTTGGGCGCGCGCTCCAGCTGCGCCATCAGGTCGAAGCGGGGCAGGGTGGTGTCGAAGCGCTCGCGCAGCATGCCGCGCACCTGCTTTTCGACGATCTGGGTGCAGGTCAGCAGCCGCAGCCACAGGCGCAAGGCCTCCGGGTGCTCGCTATGGGCGCGGGCTTCCATGTCCATGCGGTTTTTCCTTTTGATTGCGTTTAAATAGTTTAGGCTTGAACTAATCGAGGCGCAACGGGGGATGATCCCGGGATGACCACCCGGTCAAAGGCGAGCTGTGCGCTCGGCGCCTTACAGCGCTACAGTTGACGCCATGCCCTTGATTTCGCAAGAATTTGGCCTATGGAACCGCTAGTCCAGAAGTTGGAGGCGAGGCTTTCCGCCCTGCCGGTCTCGGTGGGAGTGGCCCTGCCCGGCGGGCGGCAGGTGGGCCCGCCCGACGCCAAGGTGAAGCTGGAGTTCCGCGACTGGGCCAGTCTCGCCCGGCTGGCTGCCGGCCAGATCGGCAAGATCGCCGAGGACTACGTCGAGCAGCGCATCCGCATCGAAGGCCACATGCGCGACGTGATGGCGGCGGCCGCGCGGCTGCTGCCCGGCAGCCCGGTGGCCTCCGACAACACCTGGTGGCGGCAGGTCGTGCGCCGTGCCAGGTCCCTGGCCAACCACACGCCGGAGCGCGACGCCGAGCAGATCCGCTTCCACTACGACGTCTCGGACGATTTCTACGCGCTCTGGCTGGACCCGCGCCGGGTCTATTCCTGCGCCTACTACCGCGAGGCGGACTACACACTGGCGCAGGCGCAGCAGGCCAAGCTGGACCACATCTGCCGCAAGCTGATGCTGCGCCCGGGCGAGCGCTTCCTCGACATCGGCGCCGGCTGGGGCGGCCTGCTGCTGTGGGCGGCCGAGAACTACGGCGTGGACGCCACCGGCATCACGCTGTCGCAGAACCAGCATGCCCACGTCAGCCGGCTGATCGAACAGAAGGGCCTGCAGGGCCGCGTGCGCATCCAGCTGCTGGACTACCGCGACCTGCAGGAGCACGAGGCTTTCGACAAGATCGCCTCGGTCGGCATGTTCGAGCACGTCGGCCAGGTCAACATGGCGGCCTACTTCGGCAAGATCCACAGCCTGCTGAAGCCGGGCGGCCTGGTCATGAACCACGGCATCACGGCCGGCCGTCTGACGCCCGGCCAGCTCGGTGGCGGCATGGGCGACTTCATCGGCAAGTACATCTTCCCCGGCGGCGAGCTGCTGCATGCCAGCCTGGTGCTGCGCGAAATGGCGGTCGGCGGCCTGGAAATGGTGGATACCGAGAACCTGCGGCCGCACTATGCGCGTACCCTGTGGGCCTGGTCCGATGCGCTGGAAGCCCGGCTGGACGAGGCCCGGGCCGTGCTGGAGCGCACCCATGGCGAGGTCGGCGGGGGCATGGTGCTGCGGGCCTACCGGATGTACCTCTCCGGCTGCGCGATGAGTTTCGAGCAGGGCTGGGTGTCGCTGCACCAGATACTGGCGATGCGGCCCGACGGCCACGTCGCCACCGGCAGCATGCACGGCGCCCAGTCGGCCTATCCTTTCAACCGCGACTACATGTACCGCTGACAAGCGAAGCGAATGCTCTACAAGTTCAAATCCAAGGCCACCGGCGACTTGATCATGCTGGAGCCGAACGGCCGCCGCGTGCTGGAAATCATCGGCAAGGGCGCCGGCCCCAAGGGCATCATCCTGCCGGAGGAAATGGCGGCGGCGATTTCCGCACTGGAAGCCGCGATCGCGCGCGAGGAGCAGGAGGAGCAGGCCGCGGCCGACGAGGCCAAGGCCGCCCCGCGCGGCGGCGACAACGTGTCGCTGCGCCAGCGCGCCGTGCCCTTCGTGGACATGTTGCGGCGCGCCAGCCAGGCGGGCCACGAGATCGTCTGGGGCGTGTAAGCCTCAGTCGACTTTCGCGCCCGACGCCTTCACCACCGGCGCCCACTTCCGGCTTTCCGAGTCGATCAGCCTGGCGAACTCCGCCGGCGTGTTGCCGCTGGGGATGGCCCCTTGCGCCAGCAGCCGCTCCTTCATCGCCGGTGTTGCCAGGGCCTTCGCGGTCTCCTGCTGCACCTTGTTGACGATCTCCATCGGGGTGCCGGCCGGCGCCAGCAGGCCGAACCACGAGCTCGCCTCGAAGCCATTCAGCCGGCCGGCATCGGCGACCGTCGGCACGCCGGGCAGGGCGGCCGAGGGCTGCGCGCTGGTGACCGCCAGCGCCTTCAGCTTGCCGGACTTGATGTGCGGCATGGCCGAAGGCAGGTTGTCGAACATCACGTCCGCGTCGCCCGACATCAGGCTCAGGAGCGCCGGGTTCGAGCCCGCGAACGGGATGTGCGTCATGTAGACGCCCGCCATGCTCTTGAACAGCTCACCGGCCAGGTGGATCGAGGTGCCGTTGCCGCTGGACGCCATGTTCAGCTTGCCGGGGTTGGCCTTGGCATAGCGGATGAAGTCGGCGACCCCGCGGATGTTGCGCGCCGCCGCCTTCTCGCTGTTGACCACCATCACGTTGGGCACGCCCGCCACCAGCGTGATCGGCTGGAAGTCCTTCTGCGGGTCATAGGGCATCCTGGCGTACAGCGACTTGTTGATCGACTGCGTACCCACGGTTCCCATCAGCAGCGTGTAGCCGTCGGGCGCGGACTTGGCGACAGCGTCGGCGCCGATGTTGCCGCCGGCGCCGGCCTTGTTCTCCACTATGAACGACTGGCCGAAGGCCTTGCCCAGTTCCTGCGCCACCGCGCGGGCCAGGATGTCGGTGGTGCCGCCCGCGGCGAACGGCACGACGATGCGCACCGGCTTGGTCGGCCAGTTGGCCTGCGCGTGGGCGGCCAGCGGCAAGGCGCCGGCGGCGGCCAGGACCAGGCCGGCGACCAGGCCGCGGCGCAGGGGTGATGGGGTACGGCTCATGGAAGTCTCCTCGTGATCGGGAAAAAGCCGCCCGAGGGGGCGGCTTTTCGCTTGCATTGCGCTGGCCGCGGATCACTCCACGTAGACGCCGGCTGCCTTGATCAGCGGGCTCCACTTGTTGATCTCGGAGGCCACGAACTTCTTGTGCTCGGCCGGTTCGACGCGCTTGTCGGTCATCACGACGGCACCCAGCGATTCCTCGCGCTTGATGAAGTCCGGGTCTTTCAGCGCCACCTTCAACGCATCGTTGAGCGTCTTCAGTATCGCAGGCGGCGTGCCCTTGGGCGCATAGAGGCCATGGAAGATGCTGACGTTGAAGTCCTTCACGCCCATTTCCTGCAGCGTCGGCAGGTCCTTCAGCACGGCGGTGTGCAGGCGCTTGGGGGAGGTGACGGCGAATGCCTTGACCTTCTTCGACTCGATCACCCCCGTGGTGTTGGTGGTCTGGTCGCACATCAGGTCGATCTGGCCGCCCATCAGGTCGGTCATGGCGGGGCCGGTGCCCTTGTACGGCACGGCCGTCATGTCGACGCCGACGGCGTGCTGGAACAGCATGCCGCACAGGTGCGAGGCGGAGCCGACGCCGGCGTTGCCCAGGTTGATCTTGCCCTTGTTCTGGTTGATCCAGCCGACCAGCTCCTTGTAGTTGCTGGCCGGCAGGCTGGGCTTGCCGATCAGCGTCATCGGCACGTCGTTGATCATGCCCAGGTACTCGAAGTCGCTGTCGACCTTGAACGGGATGTTGCGCACCAGGGTCGGCATGGTGGCCATGCCGATGTGGTGGACCAGCAGCATGTAGCCGTCCGGGTTGGCCTTGGCCACCCTGTTGGCGCCTATGGAGCCACCGGCGCCGGCGGCGTTGTCGACGATCACCGTCGTGCCCAGGGGCTTGCGCAGGGCTTCGGCCAGGTCGCGCGCCACCTTGTCGGTCGGGCCGCCGGCCGCGAACGGCACGATGAGGGTGATGGGCTTGCCGCCCGGGTAGCTCTGCGCGCCGGCGGAGACGGCGGCTGCCATCACGGCCAGGGCCACGAGCGGCTTGAACACTTTCTTCATTGGAGGTCCTTTCGAATACAACCGGCGAATCATAGGCACTGCCGAAACCCCGGGGCATCGCGGGTTCTACTTAGCGGATAACGCGGCGCGAGCCGCTGGGGTTGGCGCGCGGGCCCGGCTTTTACCGGTGCTTCATCTACCTGTAACTGCGTGCGTCCTCGATGACCTTGCCGTCATTGGGCAGGGCGCCCGGCTGCAGCAACTGCACGTCGCCGCGCAGCTTGGTCACGTCGCGAATGGCCTCCGCGATGCGCGCGTCCAGCCCTTGCGGCGCGGCGGTGGCTTCCACCTTCAGCGTCATCACGTCGTTCGCCATCTCGCCGCTGACCACCAGCCGCGCCTTGACGATTTCCGGGAAGCGGCGCGTGATGTCGGCCACCTGGCCGGGATGCACGAACATGCCGCGGATCTTGGTGGTCTGGTCGGCGCGGCCGAGCCAGCCGCGGATGCGCGTGTTGGTCCGGCCGGTGCGGTCGGCGCCGGGCAGCACGGCCGACAGGTCGCCGGTGCCGAAGCGGACCAGGGGGTAGCCGGGGTTGAGCGTGGTCACCACCACTTCGCCCACCTCGCCTTCGGCCACCGGGTCGCCGGTGCCGGGCCGCACGATTTCGACCAGCACGCCTTCGTCGACCACCAGGCCTTCGCGGGCCGTCGTTTCGTAAGCGATCAGTCCGAGGTCGGCGGTCGCGTAACTCTGGTACACGTCCAGCCCGCGTTCGCCGAACCAGTCGCGCAGGCTGGGCGGGAAGGCCTCGCCGCCCACCAGGCCCCTGCGCAGGCTCGTGATGTCGCTGTTGGTTTCGGCCGCCTTTTCCACCAGGATGCGCAGGAAGCTGGGCGTGCCCAGGTAGCCCACCGGGCGCAGTTCGGCGATGGCCTGCAGCTGCTGCTCGGTCTGGCCGGTGCCGGCCGGGAACACGGTGCAGCCGACCGCATGGGCACCGGATTCCATGATGAAGGTGCCCGGCGTCATGTGGTAGCTGAAGCTGTTGTGAACCAGTTCGCCACTGCGAAAGCCGGCGGCGAACAGGGCACGGCCGGCGCGCCAGTAGTCGCGCGTGCCGCCGTCCGGCTCGTAGATGGGGCCGGGCGAAGCGAAGATGTGCGGCATGGCCGGCCCGCGCACGAGCGCCGAGAAGCCACCGAACACATCGGTCCCCCGTGAAGCCTGCTGCTTGTCCAGCAGTTCGTGCTTGCGGGTCACCGGCAGGCGCGCCAGTGCGGCGCGCGAGTGCACCGCGGCGGCGTCGACGCCGGCCAGGATGGCTGCAAAGGCCGCGGTCGCGCGCTGCGCGTGCGCCACCTGGGCCGGCAGTGCCGCCAGCAGCTGCGCTTCGCGCTCGGCCGGTGCGCGGGTTTCCAG
The DNA here is from genome assembly GCA_028292195.1 of Ramlibacter sp. Taxonomy (GTDB): domain Bacteria; phylum Pseudomonadota; class Gammaproteobacteria; order Burkholderiales; family Burkholderiaceae_C; genus Ramlibacter. Next base: position 9,397 of record JAQGMU010000318.1, read on the forward strand.
GCTGTCGTAGTGTTCGTTCATCGGCTCCCCTTTGGCCGTTCAGGCCAGCCAGCGCTTGCGGCGCTTGTAGCTCTTGACCGCGCGGAAGCTCTTGCGCTCGCCGCCGCCGACGCCCAGGTAGAACTCCTTGACGTCCTCGTTGTTGGCCAGGTCCGCGGCCGGCCCGTCCATCACGATGCGGCCGCTTTCCATGATGTAGCCGTAGTCGCTGAACTTCAACGCCATGTTGGTGTTCTGCTCCGCCAGCAGGAAGGTCACGCGCTCCCTGGCGTTCAGGTCCTTCACGATGGCGAACACCTCCTCCACGATCTGCGGCGCCAGGCCCATAGACGGCTCGTCCAGCAGCACGATGCTGGGGTTGGCCATCAACGCGCGGCCGATGGCGCACATCTGCTGCTCGCCGCCCGAGGTGTACGCCGCCTGCGTGCTGCGGCGCTCCTTCAGGCGCGGGAAGTAGCTGTAGACCTTTTCCAGGTTGGCCGCCACTTCGGCCTTGTTGCTGCGGGTGTAGGAGCCGGTCAGCAGGTTTTCCTCGATGGTGAGGTGGGCGAAGCAGTGCCTGCCCTCCATCACCTGCACCACGCCGCGCCGCACCAGCTCCGACGGCGTCAGGTTCTCGATGCGGTCGCCGCGCAG
>JAQGMU010000327.1 GCA_028292195.1 Ramlibacter sp.
ACTGTATTAATATACAGGCGATGCAGTTCCCCGATCCGCTGGAATTCCTGAACCCGCAGCAACGCGAGGCCGCCACCCACGGCACGGGCGACTCAGCGGGCGACACGCGTCCGCTGCTGGTGATCGCGGGCGCCGGCTCGGGCAAGACCAACACGCTCGCCCATCGCGTGGCCACCCTCATTCGCCACGGCGCGGACCCGCAGCGCATGATGCTGCTCACCTTCAGCCGGCGCGCGGCGCAGGAGATGGAGCGGCGCGTCGGCGGCGTGCTGCAGAAGGCGCTGGGCCTCGCGGGCACGCAGACCCTGCCCAACCTGCCGTGGAGCGGCACCTTCCACGGCATCGGCGCGCGCCTGCTGCGCGAGTACGCGCCTCGCATCGGCCTGGAAGACAGCTTCACCATCCACGACCGCGGCGACGCGGAGGACCTGATGGGACTCGTGCGGCACGAGATCGGCCTGTCGGACAACAAGAAGCGCTTCCCTCTCAAGGGCACGTGCCTGGGCATCTACTCGCGCGTACTGAACACGCGCGACCCGCTCGCGCTGGTGCTGCAGTCGCTGTACCCCTGGTGCACGCAATGGGAGGACGAACTGAAGAAGCTGTTCGGCGCCTATGTCGAGGCCAAGCAGCAGCAGAACGTGCTGGACTACGACGACCTGCTGGGCTTCTGGGCCGACATGATGGCCGAGCCCACGCTGGCCGAGGAGGTCGGCGGGCGCTTCGACCACCTGCTGGTCGACGAGTACCAGGACACCAACAAGCTGCAGTCCGAGATCATCCTCGGCATGAAGCCGACCGGGCAGGGCGTCACCGTGGTGGGTGACGATGCCCAGAGCATCTATGCGTTTCGCGGCGCCACCGTGCGCAACATCCTCGACTTCCCGCACCAGTTCACGCAGGAAGCGCGCATCGTCACGCTGGAGCGCAACTACCGCAGCACCCAGCCCATCCTGGAAGCGAGCAACGCGGTGATCGCCGCGGCGCGCGAGCGCCATGCCAAGAACCTGTTCACCGACAAGGCCTCCAGCCAGCGCGCCCAGCTGGTGCTGGTGCCGGACGAGGCGCAGCAGGCGCGCTGGGTGGCCGACCAGGTGCTGCGCCAGCGCGAGGCCGGCAGCACGCTGAAGTCGCAGGCGGTGCTGTTCCGCACCACCCACCACAGCGCCGGGTTGGAGCTGGAACTGGCCCGGCGCAACATCCCCTTCGTCAAGTTCGGCGGCCTCAAATTCCTCGAGGCCTCGCACGTCAAGGACATGCTGGCGCTGCTGCGCTTCGCCCAGAACCCGCGCGGCCGCATGGCCGGCTTCCGCGTCGCGCAGCTGGTGCCTGGCGTCGGCGCGGCCACCGCCACGCGGCTGCTGGAAGCGATGGCCGAAGCCAGCGACCCCCACCAGGCGCTGCAGGCCTTCGAAGCACCGCCGCAGGCCAAGGAAGAGTGGACGCAGCTGGCGGCCTTGTTCTCCAAGTTGAACGACCCCGAGCTGGCCTGGCCGGCCGACATGGAACTGGCCAGGAGCTGGTACCTGCCGCAGCTGGAACGCTTGCACGACGACGCCCAGGTCCGCAAGCTGGACGTCGAACAGCTCACGCGGCTGGCGGCCGGCTACGGCAGCCGCGAGCGTTTCCTCACCGAGCTGACGCTGGACCCGCCGGATGCGACCAGCGACCAGAGCGGCCCGCCCCTGCGCGACGAGGACTACCTGATCCTCTCCACCATCCACAGCGCCAAGGGCCAGGAATGGAAGGCCGTGCACGTGCTGAACTGCGTCGACGGCTGCATCCCGAGCGACATGGCCACCGGCACCACCGAGGAACTGGAAGAAGAACGGCGCCTGCTGTACGTGGCCATGACCCGGGCCAAGGAACACCTGCACCTGCTTGTGCCCCAGCGCTTCTACGTCACCCAGCAAAGCGGGGGCGGCGACCGGCACATGTACGCCGGCCGCACCCGCTTCATCGCCGAAGCCATGGTCGCGGCCTTCGAGCAGGTGACCTGGCCGGAAGCCATTGCGGTGCGGCCGGGCGAGCTGAAGCCGCAGGCGCCGGTGTTGCAGGTGAGGGCCCGCGCCCGCGCGGCCTGGAAATAGCGCCCCTCCCTGGGGCCCCATCCCAAGTAATTCACGGATCAGCCAGGAACACTTTCGTGAACGTTGTTTGTAACAAGACATTGCTATTGCAACGAACGGAGTAGCGCTGCATTCTCGTTCCCATCAGTAATCGAACGCGATGGGAGCCTCCGTGAGAGCAACCGCCAGCCGCCTTTTCCTTTCCCTGATCCTTGCCACGACGGCGACCTTTGCAGCAAGGGCCGAAACCGGCGTCACCGCCACCGAAGTGCTGGTCGGCATGAGCAACGCGCAGTCCGGCCCGGCCTCCGCGCTGGGGACGAAGCTGAAGGCGGGCGCCCAGGCCTACTTCGCCAAGGTCAATGCCGCCGGCGGCGTCCATGGCCGCAGGATCAAGCTGGTGAGCTACGACGATGGCTACGAGCCCGACCGCGCCGTCGCCATGACCGGGAAGCTGATCGACGAAGACAAGGTATTCACCTTGTTCGGCTACGTCGGCACGCCGACTTCCAGCGCCGTGCTGCCGCTGGTCTCCAAGGCCGGCATCCCCTACGTGGCGCCCTTCACCGGCGCCGAGCTGCTGCGCACCCCGGTCAACCGGGTGGTGTTCAACGTCCGCGCTTCCTACTTCGACGAGACCGAGGCGATGGTGGAGCGCCTGACGCGCGATCTGGGCGTCAGGAAGATCGGCGTGTTCATCCAGGACGACGCCTACGGCAACGCCGGCAAGGCCGGCGTGATGCGGGCGCTGGTGAAGAACAACCTCACGCTCGTGGGCGAGGGCAAGTACAAGCGCAACACGACGGAAATCGACTCCGCCCTGGCGGCGCTGAAACAGGCCGCGCCCGAGGCGGTGGTCATGGTCGGCACCTACAAGGCCTGCGCCGCCTTCGTCAAGCAGGCGCGCGCCGCCGGCTTCCGCCCGCGCTTTCTCAACGTCTCCTTCGTCGGCACCTCCGATTTCATCAAGGAAGCCGGCGCCGACGCCGAAGGCGTGTACATCACCCAGGTGATGCCTTCGCCCGACGACGCCGCGCTGCCGCTGGTGAAGCAGTACCAGGCCGACATGAAGGCCGCGGACGGCGCCGAGACCGACTACACCAGCCTGGAGGGCTACCTCGACGCAGTGGTGCTGGTGGAGGCGCTGCGCAAGGCGGGGCCCGGCCTGACCCGCGCCAGCTTCATTGGCGCCCTGGAGGGCATGCAGGCCGACCTGGGCGGCGTCAAGGTGGAATACAGCCCCCGCAGCCACCAGGGCCTCAAGGGCATCTTCCATACGGTGGTGCGGGGCGGCCGCCCCGTGCCCGTGCAGAAGTACTAGGCGCGACCGCCATGATCCGACTCGACTCGATCAGCCGCAAGCTGGTCATCTCCACCATCCTGCTGGCCAGCCTGGTGCTGGGCGCGCTGGGCCTGGCGCTGGTGGCGCAGCAGGCCCGCGTGCTGCAGGGAATGATGCAGACCAAGGCCGAGGGGCTGGTGAAGATGATGGGGACCATCAGCGTGCCCTACGTCATCAACTACGACCTGTCCGCGCTCGAAGGCTTCGTCAAGGAGGCGGGGCGCGACCCCGACGTCGCCTATGCCGAATACCGCGACGCGGCCGGCAAGCCGCTCACCGCCAATACGCTGACAGCCGCGCAAAAGGTGGGGCTGAGCGTCCATATCCGCGACGTCGTCGACGGCGAAGGCAGGAAGCTCGGGACGCTGGAAATCGGTTTCCGCACCACGGTGATCGACCAGGCGCGCTTGCAGACCCTGGCGATGGTGACGGCCAGCATCTCGCTGGCGCTGCTGCTGCTGGCGCTGGGTATCGGCCTGATCGTGCGGGTGGTCACCCGGCCGGCGGCGCAGATCCTGGACCGCTTCACGCGGCTGGGCGAGGGCGACCTGACGACCCGCATGACCGCGACGACGCGCGACGAGTTCGGGCGCATCGTCACCGCCTTCGACCAGAACCGCGAAAAGCTGCATGCGCTGATGTCCCGGGTGCGCCATGCCGGCCACGCCGTGGGCACCAGCTCGAACGCTCTGGCCGGCGGCCATGCCGAACTGGCGGTGCGCAGCGAGCAGCAGGCCACGGCCCTGGAAGAAACGGCGTCTTCCATGGAGCAGCTCACCGCCACCGTGGCGCAGAATGCCGACAATGCCCGCCAGGCCAGCCAGCTGGCCGAGGGCGCGTCGGTGGTGGCGCGCCGCGGCGGCGAGGTCGTCGGCCAGGTCGTGCGCACCATGACCGCCATCTCGGACTCGTCGAAGAAGATCGCCGACATCATCGGCGTGATCGACGCCATCGCTTTCCAGACCAACATCCTCGCCCTCAATGCCGCGGTGGAAGCGGCGCGGGCCGGCGAGCAGGGCCGCGGCTTCGCGGTGGTGGCGGCGGAGGTACGCAGCCTGGCGCAGCGCAGCGCCACCGCGGCCAAGGAAATCAAGGGGTTGATAGGCACGTCGGTGGGGCAGGTGAAGGCCGGCAACGAGCTGGTCGAGTCCGCCGGCCAGACCATGCAGGAGATCGTGGGCTCGGTGAAGCGGGTGACGGACCTCATCGCCGAGATCGCCGCCGCCAGCCAGGAACAGAGCTCCGGCATCCAGCAGGTGAACACGGCCATCAACCAGATGGACCGCGTGGTGCAGCAGAACGCGACGCTGGTCGAAGTGGCGGCGGCCTCGACCGAAGCCATGAACGCGCAGGCCGGCGAACTGCTGGCGATCGTGGCGCTATTCAACCTGGACGGTGCGGCGGAAAAGGAGGCCGGCGCGGCCGCCTTTGCCGGGCACCAGCCCAGCCCCGGCGCGCGGTTCGCTCCCGCGCTGATGCATGCGGCCGCCGCCTGAGCGCGCCGCGCGGACAAGGGAGTCGTACGTGGATGCACCGATGCTGGAACCCAGGTGGCCGCCGCGACGGCCGATCATTCCGCCTCCGCCGCGGGAGCGTACCTGGTCCTGGGCCACGTGAGCGAAAATCGGGGCATGCGCCTCACAGGCTCCGCCAACTTCCGCCCCATCCAGTCCCTGCGTCCCATCCTCTACCGCTCCGACCACCTCGGCGCGCT
>JAQGMU010000342.1 GCA_028292195.1 Ramlibacter sp.
CCGCCCAGCACGCTGCCCAGGGCGATGCCGCCGAGGCCGCCACCCAAGCCACCCGTAGCGCCACCGGGTCCACCGGCGCCGCGCCTGGCCAGCGCCCGGCCGAACACGCCGCCCAGCACCTGGCCCAATACTGAAGTACCGCTCATCGAAAGCTCCTTTTTGTTGCTGCTTTCGAGGGTAGGCGGCCGGCGCGGCCGCGTTGTAGGCGCGGTGGCCGTCTGCTAGTTCCCGAGCACCTTCACCAGCCAGGCATTCAGGTCGGCGATTTCCTCCATGCTGACCGAGTGGCCCATCGGATAGCTGTGCCACTCCACCGGGTAGCCCAGCGCCTGCAGGGCGTCGCGCGAAGCCTCGCCGCGCTCGGGCAGCACGATGTCGTCCACCGTTCCGTGCGCGAGGAAGATCGGCGTGTGCTGGTTGGCCGGGCTGCGTTCCGCGGCCGTGGCCTGCGCCAGCGGCACGTAGCCCGAGAGGCCCGCAATGCCGGCCAGCCGCTGGCCGTGGCGCAGCCCCGTCATCAGCGCCATCGCGCAGCCCTGCGAGAAGCCGGCCAGCACGATGCGCCCGGGCGCCATGCCGCGCTCCTGTTCTTCCCGCACCAGCAGCGCCTCGATCGCCTCGCGCGACTGGCGCAGGCCGGCTTCGTCTTCGCGGCCCTGCATTTCCGAGCCGAGGATGTCGTACCAGGCGCGCATGCGGTAGCCGCCGTTGATCGTCACCGGCATCACCGGTGCATGAGGGAAGATGAAGCGCACCGGCCCGAGCGCGTCGAGGTCGAGCTCCTGCGCTATCGGGACGAAATCATTGCCGTCGGCCCCCAGCCCGTGGAGGATGATGATGGTGGCCGAAGGGTGCGGGCCCGATTCGGCTTCGATGGTTTCCAGCGCGGCCATGGCTTGCTCCTTGTTCGGCGGAGCATAGCAAGTGCCTGCGGCTCGCCAGCGGTGTCCCACAGGCCAATGGCCTTTGTCCCACTTGCCCGCCGCACTGGGAGCCGCAGAGTAAGGGTGATACCAGGAAAGGACAATGCATGAAAGTTCAAGTCAACGCCAGCAACGATATCCACAACAAGGAATCCCTAGAACGCTGGGCCAGCGACTACCTCAACGAACACCTCACGCGCTTCGACCAGGACATCACCAGCATCGAAGTGCAGCTGACCGACGAGAACCATGCAGGCAAAGGCGGCGGCGCCGACAAACGCTGCATGCTGGAAGCGCGCATTGCCGGGCGGGCGCCGGTCGCCGTCACGGCGTTCAGCGCCGACCAGAACGTGGCCTTCCGCGCCGCCACCGAAAAACTGGAACACGCCCTGGACCACGCGCTGGGCAAACTCGACCGCCGGGAGCACCGGGCGCGCGAAACGATCCGGAAGGACGCGACGGCCACCGACGTCATCGGGGTGCCGCCCCAGCCCTGATCCCGCTCCTCAGTACCTTACGGGCACGCTGTAGCGCGGCTCGTAGTGCCAATCCCAGTAGGTCTGCAGCAGCCGGCGCGTGACCGCGCCGGGTTCGCCGTTGCCTACGGTCTTGCCGTCCACACGGGTGACGGGCAGGACGCCGCCGCCCGAGCTGCTCAGGAAAACTTCGTCCGCCGAACGCAGTTCGTCCGCGGGCAGCGCCCGCACGTCCACCGGAACGCCGAACGTGCCGGCGATTTCCACCACCGTACGGCGGGTGATCCCTTCCAGCACGCCCTCCAGCGGCGTGACGAGGCGGCCGCCGCGAAGCGCGAACACGTTGAAGCCCGGGCCCTCCACCACGTTGCCGGCCGCATCGCTGAGCAGCACCGTGTCGGCGCCGGCATCGAGCGCCTCGAACAGGCCCATGGTCATGTCGTTCCAGTGGTAATTCTTGGCCGTGGGGTCCACGCTGGCGGGCGGGATGCGCTGCACCTTGCTCACCTTGACGTGCAGGCCGCGCTGGCGCTGTTCCTCGTTGGCGATCCAGACGTAGGGCACGGCGAAGGCGCGGAACTGGTTCACCGCCAGCCGCGGGTCGCGCGAGCCCCAGGGCGGCTGGCCGCGCGTCACCAGCATCTCCACATAGGCGCTGCGCAGGCCGGCGAGCTTCACGCACTGGCTCAGGATCTCGAAGATCTCCTGCGGCGAACGGCCCGGATCGAGCCGGAACTTGCGGCAGCTGCGCATGAAGCGTTCGAGGTGGGCGTCGAGCCGGAAGAAGGCACCGTCCCAGACCGTCACCACGTCGTAGGCGGCGTCCGATCGCAGGAAGCCCCAGTCGGTCAGCGGCACGCTGGCTTCGCCGATGGGCACGAAATTGCCGCCCTGCCAGGCGGCCCCCTTGGAGAAATCCGGACTGCTCATCGGGCCCATTCTGGCCCAAGCCGGCCCAGGCCGGCACCCGCGGGCTGCCCGGCAGCGAGCCCGGCGGCAAGCAGGCGTACTAGGGGCCCGACGGACCGCCGACCACTACTGCGTTGGCGGGCCCGTGGTAGCCCAGCACGCTGTTCCACACACCATCATTCCATTGCGAGGGCGCTGCGGCGTGGTCCGACGGCGGGGCGCTTGCGCAGCCGCCCAGGGCCAGCGCGGCGGCCAGCAGTGCGATCCAGCGAGTCAGCATGGTTCTCCCCTTGATGTGCACTGGATTGGACGCTGCTCCTCACGGCGCGGCTGTAGGAGTTCACATGGAACTCCGGTCGGCGGGCGCGCAGGACACCGTTCGAAACACTTGTACCAACGTGTTTCTCGTTCGTGAAGCGTCGCACCACAACCGCTGCTTCGGTGCGTAAATTGCGCTCCGCGGCCGGCGCCCTGGCCGGCACACGGGCAACACGCAAAAAAGGAGCGTTTCTCATGAACCTCGATTTCAAGAAGACGACATGCCGCGCCTTGGTGGTTTCCCTCCTCGCGCTGTCCTTCCACACCGCCCAGGCCGGGCTCATCGGCGCCGAGCAGGCGGCGGTCTCCTCGGCGCCCACGGAGCGCGCACTGGTGCTGGGCGCGCTGGACCGCACCGAGGTCGCGACGCAGTTGCAGGCAGCCGGCGTCGACCCGCTGGCGGCGCGTGAACGCGTGCAAACCATGACCGACCAGGAAGTGCACGCCCTGGCGCAGGACATGCAGACCGCACCCGTCGGCGCCGTCGGCACCTGGGGCTGGGTGGCGATCGTGGTGGTGATCGGCCTGGTCTGGTACTTCGCGTTTCGCAAGTAAGGAGAGTGATGCGGGCGGACGCCTTCCTCCTGCACCCGGCACGGCGGCTCCTGGCGGGGCTCGTCGTGCTCGTGCTTGCCGGCTGCGCGCAGCTGGTGCCGCAGACGATGGGGCTGCGCACCGACTGGCCCGCCGGGGTGCCGCGCCAGGTCGAGCTGGCGCAAGTGCCTTTCTTTCCGCAGAACGACTACCAATGCGGCCCGGCCGCCCTGGCCAGCGTTCTCAACTACAGCGGTGCGCTGGTCAGCCCCGAGGCCCTGGTCAATGAAGTCTGGCTGCCGTCGCGCAAGGGCAGCCTGCAGCTGGAGATGCTGGCCGCGCCGCGCCGCCACGGCCGCGTGAGCTATCGGCTCGAGCCCCGCTATGCCGACCTGCTGCGCGAAGTGGCGGCCGGCAACCCGGTCCTCGTGCTGCAGGACGTCGGCCTGATGACGCCGTTCCTGGCGCAATGGCACTACGCGGTGGTCAACGGCTTCGACTACGAAACCGGCACCGTCTACCTGCGCTCCGGGCTGCAGGTGCGCCAGCAGATGTCCTTCACCGCCTTCGAGCGCAGCTGGATCCCGGGCAACTACTGGGCGATGGTGGTGCAGCCGCCGGGCAAGGTGGCCGCCACCGCGACCGAGGAACGCTGGCTGGAAGCCCTGCTCGGGCTGGCACGCGGCGGCGACGTCGACGCCATCGTCAAGGGCTATGCAGCGGCCCTGCAGCGCTGGCCCGACAGCCTGCCGGCCGCCATCGGCCTGGCCAACAGCCTGCATGCACGGGGGTCGCTGGCGGAGGCCGCCGGTGTGCTGCGCGATGCGCTGGAGCGCAACCCGCAGTCCGTCATCGTGCTGAACAACCTGGCGCAGACCCTGTCGGACCTGGGGCGGCATGCCGAGGCGCTGGCGCTGATCGACCGCGTGAACGATCCGCAGAGCCCGTTCGCGGCGGAGGTGCGCAGCACGCGGGCCATGATCCGGGAGCGGATGAAGTAAGCCCCGGGGGTGGCGTGGCCGTCTGCTAGTCTCGAAGCATGGAACTGATGAAGGAACGGGTGGACTCGCCCGCGCTGCCCTCGGCGACGGTGGTGTTGCTGCGTGATGGCGCCGACGGCCTGGAGGTGTTCCTGCTCAAGCGCCACGGCCTGTCGGACGTGCTCGGTGGCGCCTATGTGTTTCCCGGCGGCAAGGTCGACGCCGAAGACGCGGAGTGGGCCGGCCGCACCGACTGCGCGCCGGCGCAGCTGCACGCGCTGCTGGCCGAACCGGACCTGAGCCCGGACCAGGCCGCGGCCCTGTTCGTCACCGCGATCCGCGAGGCCTTCGAGGAAACCGGCGTGCTGTTCGCCGACGTCAGCGCCGACCAGGCGCGCGCCGACTGGGCCGCGCTGCGCGCCGGGCCGCGCTTCGGCGAGCTGCTGGAAGGACGCGCCGTGCGGCTGCTGGCGAGCCGGCTGCATCCCTGGTCGCGCTGGGTCACGCCGACGCTGGCGAGCGTGAGCCGCAAGCGCTTCGACACCCGCTTCTTCCTGGCCACCGTGCCGGAGGGCCAGGACGCCACCCACGA
>JAQGMU010000354.1 GCA_028292195.1 Ramlibacter sp.
CGCGAGTGCTCGCGCATGATGGCCTCGGCCCGCCCGCCCTCGCGCCGCTCGATCGCGTCGAGCACCTGCCGGTGCTGGTCCTGCGCCACCACCAGCATGTCGCGCGATTGCGGTGAGTTTGCCTGGACCACCACGAAGCCGGATGGCGAGGCGAACGGCAGGCTCACCACCCGCTCCAGTTCGCGCGCGATCACGGTGCTGCCGGCCATGTCGCTCAGCAGGTTGTGGAACCTCTGGTTCAGCGTCACGTACTGCAGGAAGCCCTCGTCGTCCAGCGCCGGCTGCCGCAGCAGCGCGTCCACGGCGTCCAGGCATGCGCGGGCCGCGGCCAGCACGCCGGGCGCGACGCCGCGCTCCGCCGCCAGCCGTGCCGCGAGGCCTTCGACGGTGCCGCGCAGTTCGATCGCATCGGAGACATCACTCTCGGAGAACGTGCGCACCGCGTAGCCGCCATTGGGCAGCGCGTCGAGCAAGCCTTCCTGCTCCAGCCGCATCAGCGCCGCGCGGATCGGCGTGCGCGACACGCCCAGACGCTCGACGATCGTCAGTTCGGCAATGCGGGCGCCGGCCGCCAGCTCGCCGGCGAGGATCATCTCCCGCAGCCGCAACTGCGCCTTGACGGCCTGCGAGCCCCCGGTTTCCGGAGATATGGGTACGGGAGCAGTGCGAGGCGCCATCGTTCTCTGTATACAAGGAAGAGCCAAATGCCCAGGAAAGAGCCGAACCCGCTGGGCTGTTCTGCAGGGAAAGGGTGCCGGCCAGCCGTCGACCAGCTCGGGGCATTGTATACAGCGCGCGCCCTTTCGCGCATAATCCGCGCCATTCCGTTTTCATTCCTCCGGACGCCCGCCATGTTTCCCAAGAACGCCTGGTACGTTGCCTGCACCCCCGACGAGATCGACGACAAGCCCCTGGGCCGCACGGTCTGCAACGAGAAGATCGCCTTCTACCGCGGCGCCGACGGCAAGGTGGCGGCGGTCGAGGACTTCTGCCCGCACCGCGGCGCCCAGCTCTCGCTCGGCTACGTCTGCGACAACAACCTGGTGTGCGGCTACCACGGCCTGGTGATGGGCTGCGAGGGCAAGGTGGTCTCCATGCCGGGCCAGCGCGTCGGCGGCTTCCCGAAGATCAAGGCCTACCCGGTGCTCGAGAAGCACGGCTTCGTCTGGGTCTGGCCCGGTGACGCGGCCCAGGCCGACGCGGCCAGGCTGCACCCCCTCGAATGGGCCGACAACCCGGACTGGGCCTATGGCGGCGGCCTGTACCACATCAAGTGCGACTACCGCCTGATGGTCGACAACCTGATGGACCTGACGCACGAGACCTACGTGCACACCACCTCCATCGGCCAGAAGGAGATCGACGAAACGCCGGTCGCGACCCGGACCGAAGGCGACCACGTCATCACCAGCCGCTTCATGGACAACGTGATGCCGCCGCCGTTCTGGAAGGCCAACCTGCGCGGCAACAACCTGGCCGACGACGTGCCGGTCGACCGCTGGCAGGTGTGCCACTTCAGCCCGCCCAGCCACGTGATGATCGAAGTGGGCGTGGCGCATGCCGGCAAGGGCGGCTACAACGCGGATGCCAGGGACAAGGTCTCCAGCATCGTGGTGGACTTCCTCACCCCCGAGACCGACACCACCATGTGGTACTTCTGGGGCATGGCGCGCAACTTCAACCCGAAGGACAAGAACCTGACGGCGCAGATCCGCGATGGCCAGGCCAAGGTGTTCGCCGAGGACACGGAGGTACTGGAAGCGCAGCAGCGCAACCTGCTGCTCCACCCCGCGCGCAAGCTGCTGCTGCTGAACATCGACGCCGGCGGCGTGCAGTCCCGCCGTATCATCGACCGCCTGATCGCAGCCGAACAGCCCGCAGCCGAACAGCCGCAGCAAATCGCGGCCTGAAAAAATCCATCATGATCAACGTCAAGGTCCTGCGCAAGACGCAGGAAGCCGCCGGCATCTGCAGCTATGAACTGGGCCGCCCCGACGGCGCCGCCCTGCCCGGCTTCAGCGCCGGCTCGCACATCGACGTGCAGGTGCCCGGCGGCCTGACGCGCCAGTACTCGCTGTGCAACGACGCCGCCGAACAGCACCGCTACCGCATCGCGGTGCTGCGCGACCCGGCTTCGCGTGGCGGCTCGGTCGCCATGCACGACGCCCTGAAGGAAGGCGACGCGCTCCTGATCAGCGAGCCGCGCAATCACTTCCCGCTGGTGCATGCCCAGCAGACGCTGCTGTTCGCCGGCGGCATCGGCGTGACGCCGCTGCTGTGCATGGCGCAGCGGCTGGCGGCCATCGCCGCCGACTTCACGCTGCACTACTGCACCCGCTCGGCCGACCGCACCGCCTTCCGCGACGAGATCGCGGCCTCGCCCTTTGCCGGCAACGTGAAGTTCCACTACGACGACGGCGCCGCGGCGCAGAAGCTGGACCTGGCCGCCGAGATCGCCAGGCCGCAGCCCGGCACGCATCTCTATGTCTGCGGCCCCACCGGCTTCATCGACTGGGTCGTGCAGAGCGCTGCCAAGCAGGGCTGGCCGAGCGACCAGGTGCACGTGGAATACTTCGGCGCGGCACCGCAGGACACCGCCGGCGACCAGGCGTTCGAAGTGAAGATCGCCAGCAGCGGCGCCGTCTACAAGATCCCCGCCGACCAGACCGTCGCCCACGCCCTGCAGGAGCATGGCGTCGAGATCATGATGTCGTGCGAACAGGGCGTCTGCGGCACCTGCATCACGCGGGTGCTGGAAGGCGAATGCGACCACCGCGACCTGTACTTCACCGACGAGGAAAAGGCGAAGAACGACCAGTTCACGCCCTGCTGCTCGCGAGCGAAGAGCAAGGTGCTGGTGCTGGATATCTGAGGCCGTCACGGTGGGGTCGCATGCGCGAACCCACCCTACGAGCCACCGAAATGAATCTTGTAGGGTGGGTTCGCGCAGCGACCCCACCGCAACGAATACCATCCCCCCCTTCGTACGGAGACCCGAAAAAATGATGCAACTCCCCGCCCGCTACGACCACGTCGGCAGCTTCCTGCGCCCGCAGTACCTGCTGCAAGCGCGCGCCCAGAAAGCCAGGGGCGAGATCACGCCGGCGCAGCTGCGTGCCGTGGAAGACCAGGCCATCACCGAGATCGTCAAGTTCCAGCAGGACGTCGGCTTGAAGAGCGTGACCGACGGCGAGTTCCGCCGCACCTATTTCCACATCGACTTCCTGGAGCAGATGGGCGGCGTGAAGACCGACATCCCGGTCACCATCCGCAAGCCCGATGGCACCGAGGAACTCGCGCCGCCGGTGATCCGCGTGATCGACAAGGTGCGCCACGCCAAGGACATCCAGAAGGCCGACTTCGAGTACCTGAAGACGCAGGTGGCCGCCGGCCACACGCCCAAGGTGACCATCCCCTCGCCGACCATGCTGCACTTCCGCGGCGGCCGCGCCGGCATCAGCAAGGAAGCCTATCCGGAGCTGGATCCGGTGTTCTACGACGACGTGGCCAAGGCCTACGGCGACGAGCTGCGCTCGCTGTACGAAGCCGGCTGCCGCTACGTGCAGATGGACGACACCAACCTCGCCTACCTGTGCGACGAAAAAATGAGGGAAGCGGCCCGCCAGCGCGGCGACGACCCCAACGAGCTGCCGCACCGCTACGCCAGGTTCATCAACAAGGTGGTGGCGCAGAAGCCGCAGGGCATGCTGCTGGCCATGCACCTGTGCCGCGGCAACTTCAAGAGCACGCACGCCGCGGCCGGCAACTACGAGCCGGTGGCCGAGGCGCTGCT
>JAQGMU010000213.1 GCA_028292195.1 Ramlibacter sp.
CCACTTCGCCCAGGAAGCGATGGAATGCCTGGGCGGCAACGGTTACGTGGAAGAAGGCGGCCAGGGCATCATGGCCCGCATCTACCGCGAGATGCCGCTCAACTCGATCTGGGAGGGCGCCGGCAACATCATGGCGCTCGACTTGCTGCGGGCATTGCGCAAGGCCGACGCCGCCGCTGCACTGGCGCAGGAATTGGCGCCGGCCAAAGGCGCGCACCCGGCGCTGGACCGCTTGGCCTCCAGCTTGCCGACCAGGGTGGAGGAAATGGCCAGCGAGATCGAGGCGCGCCGGCTGGCGCAAGACGTGGCGCTGGCGGTGCAGGCGGCGCTGCTGTTCCAGGCCGCGCCCCCCGCAGTGTTCGCCGCCTTCTGCGACTCGCGCCTGGCCGGCAACTGGGGCCAGGCTTTCGGCACCCTGTCCGCGTCCACCGACTTCGACGCCATCCTGAGACGCGCCCAGCCGCGCTGATATCCCATGAACGACCTGATCCTGCATCACTACGCCAGATCCCCCTTCTCGGAAAAGATCCGTCTCGTGTTCGGCTACAAGAAGCTGCCGTGGAAGTCGGTGCTGATTCCGCCCATCATGCCCAAGCCCGACGTCGTCGCGCTGACCGGTGGCTACCGCAAGACCCCGGTGCTGCAGGTCGGGGCCGACATCTACTGCGACACGGCGCTGATCTGCGACGTGCTGGAGCACGTGCGCCCCGACCCCACGCTGTATCCGCCGCACCTGAAGGGCGTGTGCCGCATCTTCGCGCAGTGGGCCGACTCCAGCCTGTTCTGGGCCGCCATGGGCTACAACCTGCAGCCCAAGGGCGCGGCCCACGTGTTCGCCGGCGCACCGCCGGAGGCGGCCAAGGCCTTCGGCGAGGACCGCAAGGCCATGAGCGGCAACCTGGTGCGGCTGCGCCCGGGCGACGCCACCTCGGCCTACCGGTCCTACCTGCGCCGGATCGCCAACATGGCCGACGAGCACGACTTCCTGTTCGGCATGGAGCCCTGCGTGGCGGACTTCGCGGCGTACCACGGCATCTGGTACACGCGCAACCAGGTTGCGCCGCTGGCCGACATCCTGAACACCACGCCTTCGGTCAACGAATGGGTCGAGCGGGTCGCCGCCATCGGCCATGGCGCCTCCACCCACCTCACTTCCGCCGACGCGGTGGCGATGGCCGCGGGCGTGGAGCCGGCACCGCCCGGCGCCAACCTGCTGATCGACAGTGCCTTCCAGGACGACCATGGCCTGCCCTTGGGCAGCCGCGTGACCATCACCCCGGAATCGTTCGGGACCGAGTCGACGGAGGGCGAACTGATCGCGGCGACCCGTACGCATTACAGCCTGCGCCGCGAAGATGCGCGCGCCGGCCTCGTGCACGTGCACTTCCCGCGCATCGGCTACGTGTTGCGCGCGGCCCAGGCCGCCTGAAGCAATGGACGCTCCGCGCGCGCTGGGGTGCTGCCTGTTCGACACGGCCATCGGGGCCTGCGGCATCGCCTGGACCCAGGATGCGCTGGCGGCGGTGCAGCTGCCCGAGACCACGCGCGCCGGCGCCTTGGCGCGGATGCGGCGGCGCTTCGGCGAGCCGGTGCCGGAGGCAGTGCCGCCGGAGTTCGTGCAGGCCGCGATCACGCGGGTGCGGCAGTTGCTGGAAGGTGCGCGCGACGATCTGGCCGACCTGCCGCTGGACCTGGCCGGCGTGCCGGAATTCCATAGACGCGTGTACGAGGTGGCGCGTGCGATTGCGCCGGGTGAGGTGCTGACCTATGGCGAAGTGGCGAAACGCCTCGGTGACCCGGGCGCTTCGCGCGCCGTCGGCCAGGCGCTGGGCGCCAACCCGTTCGCGCCGGTGGTGCCGTGCCACCGGGTGCTGGCGGCCGGCGGCCGCTCGGGTGGGTTCTCCGCCGAGGGTGGGGCGGCGACCAAGTTGAAGATGCTGGAGATCGAGAGAGCGCGGTTGGGGAATGGCCCCGGCCTGTTCGACTAGGTCGACGTCTGGGTTGCTGGCTGGGGTTCCTGCGTCACCCCAGCCTACGGCCCCGCGTCGGGCCAGCCGCCAGATTCACCCGCGCTGCACTGCAATTCGTAGGCTGGGGTGCGTGCACCCCAGCGTTTGCGCGCAGCGCTGGGTCAACCCAGGCGACAGGTTCACCCCGCGCTGCACTGCAGGCTGAGCGCCTGCAAAGGTTTCGCACTCCGCGCCTCCACCACCACCAGGTTCACCTGCTGCGGATGCCCCGGCGTGGCAGCCACCGGCCGCAGCTTGAGCTTCTGCGCGCCCTGGTACTGCCCCACGGGCACGTATTGCCGCACGACAAAGTCATGCCGCAGCATCTCGCCGGCGTTCTCGCCGGCGGCGACCTTGCTGGCGTGGCCGTGCTCCGTGACCGTCCAATAAGCCGACCAGGCGCCGCCTGCCGTGACCTCCGCTTCAACCGCGTCGCCCGTGCGCGCGAGCCGGATGCCCACCGCCGCCGGCTGCGGCGTCGCCGCCAGCGCCCGGGCGTAGTCGCGCCAGTCCTGGCCATCCCGCACCAGTTGCGGCGTGTAGATGTTTCCCAGGCCCCCGCGGGCAGCCAGCTCGCGCTGGCGCGCCGTGTGGGCCGGATTCGCGAAGCGGTCGACCCAGCCGATGTAGTCCCAGTAGCCCACGTGGAAGGCCTGCGCCACCACGCGGCCCTGCGCGGCGGCGTCCTTCAGGCCGGACAGCCAGCGGTCGGCCGGCGGGCAGGAACTGCAGCCTTCGGAGGTGTACAGCTCGATGACGGGGGTGCGGGTGGAAGGCGACTGCGCGCTGCAGTCACCGGCATGCACGGCGCCGCAGGCAGCGGCGAGTGCAAGGAAGGCAGGCAGGATGGAAGGCATGGCGGCTCCGCGGAACGGGACCCGCAATGGTCGTCCCGGCGGAGCCGATCTTACGAAACGGTGGATTAGCGCTGGATTAGAACCAGCGGCGCCAGCCGGCGTCCGCCGGACGGTCGGCAGCCGCGACCTTCTCCTGGCTCTGCAGGGTGCTGGCTTCGCGGTCCTGCGCTTGGTGCAACTGCGCCTGGGCTTGTTCGTCACGCAGCAGGTCCGGCCGTGCCGCGGCAGCCGCCGCCGCCGCGGGGGCGTTGCCCATCCGGCCGTCGATCTCGTTCAGGCGCGCCGCCAGCGTGCGGTTCATGAGCTCCAGCTGGGTACGCAGCTCGCGCTGGCTGTTCACCATGGCCTTCTGGAATTCGGTGGCCGCGATGGCGTCGCGCTCGCGCAGTTCGCGCAGCTGGGAGTCCAGGTGCTGGCGCAGGTCGGTGAAGCGCGAAGCCTCGGCCTTGTCGGCCAGCGTGCGCTGCGCTTCCAGGGACTTGTGATGGGTGCGGGAGTCCACCAGGGCCTGGGTGCGGATGGCGGCGCTCGACAAGGCGAAGGCCACGGCGGACAGGGCCAGCAGGCCGAGCAGGATGGCGCCCAGCGGCGCGCTCATCACGAAGACGCCAAAGGACAGGGGAACGGAGCGGGCGATTTCACTCCAGTTCAGCGCCGCGAATGCGGCCACCAGCAGGATGGCCACGACGAAAATAATGCCACGGGTACGCATGAAAAGTCTCCTTTGGGGGCTTAAGTCATTCTCTGCAGTTGCAGCTCCGCGACTGTCGGACTAAGGCCCGTCTGGCTGTGCGAGGCCTGTGGCAAACTCGCGCGCATTCCCGTTGGGTTCCTGGTAGTTACAGAATGCAAAAGATCCTGCGGCAGATCGCCGCCGAACTCCGGGTGCAGGAGGGGCAGGTCCGCGTCGCCGTCGAATTGCTGGACGGGGGCGCCAGCGTTCCCTTCATCGCCCGCTATCGCAAGGAGGCCACCAACGGCCTCGACGACAACCACCTGCGCGAACTCGAGGCCCGGCTGGGCTACCTGCGCGAGCTGGAAGACCGGCGCGAGGCTGTGCAGAAGAGCATCGAGGAGCAGGGCAAGCTGACGCCCGGGCTGCGCGCCGCCATCGAGGCCGCGCCGACCAAGCAGGAGCTGGAAGACCTCTACCTGCCCTACAAGCCGCGCCGCCGCACCAAGGGCCTGATCGCCCGCGAAGCCGGCATGGCACCGCTGGCCGACCTGCTGTGGGCCGACCCCACGCGCGACCCCGCCGCCGAGGCCGCCGCCTTCGTCAAGACCGAAAAGGGCGAGGGTGGCGAGGACTTCACCACCGTGCCCGCCGTGCTGGACGGCGTGCGCGACATCCTGTCCGAGCGCTGGGCCGAGGACGCGGTGCTGGTGCAGTCGCTGCGCGAATGGCTGTGGACCGAGGGCCTGCTCAAGTCCAGGCTGGCCGCCGGCAAGGACGAGAACAACCCCGACGTCTCCAAGTTCCGCGACTACTTCGACTACGACGAGCCGGTCGGCCGCGTGCCTTCGCACCGCGCCCTGGCCGTGTTCCGCGGCCGCGCGCTGGAGATCCTGGAAGCCAGGCTGGCGCTGCCGGTGGAGCCGGAGCCGGGCCAGCCGTCGATCGCCGAGGGCAGGATCGCGCTGCACCTGGGCTGGAGCCACCGGGCCCGCAAGGCCGACGACCTGCTGCGCAAGTGCGTGGCCTGGACCTGGCGCGTCAAGTTGTCGCTGTCGACGGAGCGCGACCTGTTCGCCCGCCTGCGCGAGGACGCCGAGAAGGTGGCGATCAAGGTCTTCGCCGAGAACCTGCGCGACCTGCTGCTGGCGGCGCCGGCCGGCCCGCGCGTGGTGATGGGGCTGGACCCCGGCATCCGCACCGGCGTCAAGGTGGCGGTGGTCGACACCACCGGCAAGCTGGTTGACACCGCCACGGTGTACCCGCACGAGCCGCGCCGCGACTGGGAAGGTTCGCTGCACACGCTGGGCCAGCTGGCCCGCAAGCACGGCGTCAACCTGATCGCCATCGGCAACGGCACCGCCAGCCGCGAGACCGACAAGCTGGCCGCCGACCTGGCCAAGCGCCTCGAAGGCGAGATCCAGCGCGTGGTGGTGAGCGAGGCCGGCGCCTCGGTCTACTCCGCCAGCGAATACGCCTCCCAGGAAATGCCCACGGTGGACGTCAGCCTGCGCGGTGCGGCGAGCATCGCGCGCCGCCTGCAGGATCCATTGGCCGAACTGGTGAAGATCGATCCCAAGGCCATCGGCGTCGGCCAGTACCAGCACGACGTCAACCAGGGCGAGCTCGCCCGCACGCTGGAAGCCGTCGTCGAAGACTGCGTGAACAAGGTCGGTGTCGACCTGAACACCGCCAGTGCGCCGCTGCTGTCGCGGGTGTCCGGCCTGTCCGCCACCGTGGCCAAGGCGGTGGTGCAGTGGCGCGAAGCCAATGGCGCCTTCAAGAGCCGCCAGCAGTTGCTGCAGGTGGGCGGCCTCGGCCCCAAGACCTTCGAGCAGAGCGCCGGCTTCCTGCGCATCCGCGGCGGCGAGAACCCGCTGGACATGACCGGCGTCCATCCCGAGACCTATCCGGTGGTCGAGAAGATCCTGGCCCACGCCGGCAAGCCGGTGCAGGAAGTGATCGGCCGCGCCGAGATGCTGAAGACGCTCAAGCCCGAGCTGTTCGCCAACGAGAAGTTCGGCGTCATCACGGTGAAGGACATCATCGGCGAGCTGGAGAAGCCGGGCCGCGATCCGCGCCCGGACTTCAAGGTGGCGCGCTTCAACGACGGCGTCGAAGACATCAAGGACCTGCAGCCCGGCATGGAGCTGGAAGGCACGGTCAGCAACGTCGCGGCCTTCGGCGCCTTCGTCGACCTGGGCGTGCACCAGGACGGCCTGGTGCACGTGAGCCAGCTGTCGCACAAGTTCGTCACCGACGCCCGCGAGGTGGTGAAGACCGGCGACATCGTCAAGGTGAAGGTGCTGGAGGTGGACGCCGCCCGCAAGCGCATCAGCCTGACCATGAAGCTGGGCACCCCGTCCGAACGCGCGAGGGGTGGACCGGGCGGCCCGCGCGACAACCGCTTCGAAGGGGCGGCCCGCGGCCAGCGCGCGCCGGCCAATCCGCAGATCAACGGTGCGATGCAGGGCGCTTTGGCCAGACTGCAGGGTCTGCGAAAATAACCTCCATGCCCATCCCGGTGCCGGCAAGCGTGCTGTTCCTGCGGCTGCGCGCTTTCCATGGGCAGCCGGTGGCGGAACAGGCGCGCCGGCGCGAGGCCTTGCTGGCGGCCGTCCGGCAGGCAGTCGCCCCCTGGAGCGCCGACCAGCGCGTGGTGCTGGAGGCGCCCGATGGCCTGGCCATCGTCGGCCGCGGCGACCCGGCGCTGGCCTTGCAGGCGGCGGGCCAAGCGGCCGCGGCTTGCCGCGATGCCAACGTCGCCATCGGCCTGCATTACGGCCCGGTGAAGGCCGAAGCGGGCGCCGTGGCCGGGGCCAGGCTGGCGGGCGAGGGCCTGGAGACGGCTGCCGCGGTCGCGGCCTTCGCCAGCGACCATTCCCTGCTGGCCTCGATGCCGTTTCGCGATGCGCTGGCGGCCCGCTGGCCGCAGCGCGCCAAGGCCCTGCGTCCGGCCGGCGAGTTCGTCGACGACCGCCACCGTTCGCAAACCCTCTATGCCTTCGCGCCGGAGGCCGCCCGCAAGCGCGCGCTGTGGCGCACGCTGCTGGGCGTCGCCGGCGTGGCGCTGGTGCTGGGCGCCGGCTTTGCGGGGCGCGAAGTGCGCCTGGAGCTGGAGGCGGCGCAACGGCCCGCCATCATCGTGCTCGACATCCGCCCGCAGGGCGAGGTGTACGTCGATGGCGAGCTGAAGGGCACGACGCCGCCGCTCACGCGCCTGTCCATCCCGGCCGGCCCGCACCTGATCGAGCTGCGCAACGGCCGCCTGAAGCCGGTCACCATGGAGGTGCAGCTGCAGCCCGGCGAGGAACTGCAGCTGAAGCACGTGTTCGTCGCGCCCCTGCCGCCCGTGGCCGCGCCGCGCCGGCCGCCGCAGCCACAGTCCGCGCAGGCGCGCGCGGTCGACCGCGTCAAGTCCTGGCTCGACAAGCTGAAATGAGGCAGCCTCCGTTCACCCACTTCGGCCGCTACCGCCTCCTCGAGGAGCTCGGGCGGGGCGCCATGGGCATCGTGTACCTGGCCGAGGACGAGTCGCTGCAGCGGCAGGTGGCGGTGAAGGCCATGCTGCTGCCGGCCGACATCGACGAGCGCACCGAGCACGAGGGCCGGTTCCGCCAGGAAGCCAAGGCGGCCGGCGGCCTGAACCATCCCAACGTCATCACCATCCACGACCTCGGCCGCGAGGGCGACTGGCTGTACATCGCGATGGAAGTGCTGCGCGGCACCGAGCTGCGCACCTTGATGTCGGCGGACCTGCTGCCGCTGCCGCTGGCCCTGGACATCGCAGCGCAGGTGGCGGAAGGACTGGCGGCGGCCCATGCGCGCGGCGTGGTGCATCGCGACATCAAGCCGTCCAACATCATGGTGATGGGCGGGCGCCACGCGAAGATCATGGATTTCGGGGTGGCGCGCGTGCAGGCCTCCGAGGTGCGCACCCGCAGCGGCGTCATGCTCGGTTCGCCCAAGTACATGTCGCCCGAACAGGTGGCCGGCCATGCGGTGGATCCGCGCAGCGACATCTTTTCGCTCGGCTCCATGCTGTACGAAATGGTCACCGGCCAGTCGGCCTTCGGCGGCGCCGAGCTGGCCAACCTGCTGTACGACATCCTGCACACCACGCCGACGCCGGCGACCCGCATCAAGCCCGAGCTGCCGCCGCTGCTGGACCTGGTGCTGGCGCGGGCGATGCAGAAGAACCCCGACGCGCGCTACCAGGACGCGCGGGAGATGGCCCGCGACCTCGAGGCCTGCCGCACGGGCGTGGCGCCGCCGGTGCCGGCGCCGGTAGCGGCCAGTGCGCCGGTCGGCGAAGCAACGGTGTTCTCGGCGACGGTGCGGCCCGATGCCGCGCCGCAGCCGGCCTCGGCTGCGTTCTCCCTGCTGCCGGCGCGGCAGATCGATTCCAGCGCGGCGCTGCAGGGGCTGCTGGAGGCGACCGGGGGTGCGGGGGCGGAGCGAAGGGGCGGCGAGTCGCTGCTGCGCCGGCTGGCTTGGCCGCTGGCCTATGCCGCGGCGCTGGCCGGCGCGATCGCCATCGCGTTGCTGTGATGGTGGGGTCGCCTCCGGCGAACCCACCCTACGTAGGGTGGGTTTCGCGCAGGCGAACCCCACCGCAGCGACCTCCGTTATTCCGCGATGCCGCCCACGACGTGGCTGAAGCCGCCGTCGACGTAGGTGATCTCGGCGGTCACGCCGCCGGCCAGGTCGCTCAGGAGGAAGGCCGCCACGTTGCCGACGTCCTCGATCGTCACGTTGCGGCGGAGCGGCGAGTTCTCCGCCACCACCGCCAGGATCTTGCCGAAGCCCTTGATGCCGCTGGCCGCCAGCGTCTTGATCGGGCCGGCGCTGATGCCGTTGACGCGGATGCCCCTGGGGCCCAGCGATTCGGCCAGGTAGCGCACCGAAGCTTCCAGCGAGGCCTTGGCCAGGCCCATGGTGTTGTAGTTCGGCACGGTGCGCAGCGCGCCCAGGTAGGTGAGCGTCAGCAGGGCCGACTTGTCGTTCAGGTAGGGCAGGGCCGCCTTGGCCAGGGCCGGGAAGCTGTAGGCGCTGATGTCGTGGGCGATCCGGAACGATTCGCGCGACAGGCCGTCCAGGAAGTCGCCGGCGATCGCCTCGCGCGGGGCGAAGCCGATGGCGTGGACGAAGCCGTCGATCTTCGGCCAGGTAACGGCCAGGTCGCGGAACAGTTTCTCGATCTGGGCGTCGTCGCCGACGTCGCAGTCGAACACCAGGGTGGAGCCGAAATCGGCCGCGAACTCGGTGATCCGTTCCTTGAAGCGCTCGCCGACGTAGCTGAACGCCAGCTCGGCGCCCTGCGCGTGGCAGGCCTTCGCGATGCCGTAGGCGATCGACCTATTCGACAGCACCCCGGTGATCAGCAGTTTCTTGCCCTTCAGGAAGCTCATGATTATCTCTTTGTCAGGATGGGCACGATTTTCGCACGCAGGTCGTCCACGGGGGGGCAAGGCGACATTGCCGTGATTTGCGCCACCGGAGTTGGGGTTACTCCTTAGGTTTACCGGGGGAGACCCCCCCGGCCGGCGCCTATACTGCCGCCCGGGCCGGCGTTCAACACCAATGACGCCGGCCTTTCTTTGTCGAGCGACCGATCTCGCTCCAGCACCACGGATAGAAGGACCTATGTTTCTGATCTGCCATCTTCGCGCCGTCCTGGGCGCAGCGCTCGTCGCGCTCAGCATCTCCACCTCCCCCCTCGCCCAAGCGCAGTCGCCCGCCCCGGGCGCAGCCGCTTCCGCCGCCCCGGCCGCGGTCGCGCCGGCAGCCGTCGCCCCGGCCGCGCCCGTGGCCTCCGCCACCGCCGCCAAGAATGGCGATGCACTGGACAACCCGTATGGCATCGAAGCCCTGTGGAAGGGGTCCGACCTGATCACCCGCTCCGTGCTGATCCTGCTGGCCATCATGAGCACCGGCAGCTGGTACATCCTGGTGGTCAAGCTGCTGGAGCAGACCAAGATGACCCGCCAGGCCCGCACCGTGGAAAAGAAATTCTGGGACTCCAAATCGGTGCGCGAAGCGGCCAACGCACTGGAAAAGAACAGCGCCTACCGCTTCATCGCCGAAGCCGGCGCCAATGCCACCACCGACCACGGCGGGCTGAAGACCCACATCCCGATGAACGAGTGGATCCCCATGAGCATCACGGCCGCCGTCGACCGCGTGCAGGCCAGCACCCAGAAGGGCCTGGCCTTCCTGGCCACCGTCGGCTCCACCTCGCCCTTCGTCGGCCTGTTCGGCACGGTCTGGGGCATCTACCACGCGCTGACGGCCATCGGCATCTCCGGCCAGGCCTCGATCGACAAGGTCGCCGGCCCGGTGGGTGAGGCCCTGATCATGACGGCCATCGGCCTGGCGGTCGCGATCCCCGCCGTGCTCGCCTACAACTGGCTGGCCCGCCGCAACAAGGCCATCATGGACGAAGTCCGCGAGTTCAGCGAAGAACTCAACGCGGTGATGGTCGGCTCCGCCGGCCGCGCCGCCTGAGCACCGCCCACCGCACGGAGCTATTTCCATGGCGATGGCAGTCGGCCCGGCCGACGACGATTCCGTCATTTCGACCATCAACACCACGCCCCTCGTGGACGTGATGCTGGTGCTCCTCATCATCTTCCTGATCACCATCCCGGTGGTCACCACGTCGATCCCGGTGCAGCTGCCGAAGGAACGCGTGGAAGTGCGTGAGACCAAGCCCGAGAACATCGTGATCTCGGTCGACAAGGCCGGCAACATCTACTGGTACGACGCCCGGGTCGGCGACACCGAGGCGCTGGTCGCCAGGCTGAAGAAGGTGTCCGTCATGAAGCCGCAGCCCGAGGTGCAGATCCGCGGCGATTCCAACGGCCGCTACGAAGGCGTGGGGAAGATCCTCTACGCCTGCCAGCGCGCCGGCATCACCAAGGTCGCATTCATCACAGAGCCGCCGCCGCTTGGCGGCTGACCCCCGGAGGACTACACATGGGACTCAAATCCCGCAGGGGGACCGATCCTGAAGTCATGATGGACATCAACACGACGCCGCTGATCGACGTCATGCTGGTGCTCCTCGTGATGCTGATCATCACCATCCCCATCCAGCTGCACGCGGTGAACCTGGAGATGCCGGTCGGCACGCCGCCGGAAAACGCGATCAAGCCCGAAAAGGTGCAGATCGACATCGACGAGAAGAGCGTCGTCTACTGGCAGGGCCTGCCGGTGAGCGCGCAGGAACTCGACCAGAAAATGGCGGAGATCTCCGTGCTGCCCTCGCAGCCGGAAGTCCACCTGCGCCCCAACAAGGACTGCCAGTACGCGGTGTTCGCCAACGTGCTGTCCTCGTCCAAGCGCAAGGGCCTGACCAAGATGGCCGTCATCGGCAGCGAGCAGTTCGTCAAATGACCGAGACCCTTCCCCACAGGCCCACCTATGGCGGCGCCAACCCGCGCCGGCGCGCGATCGGCTGGGTGGCCGTCGTCGTCCTGCACGCGATCATCCTCTGGGCGCTCGTCACGGGCACCGCCCGCAAGGGCCTGGAGCTGATCAAGAAGCCGCTGGAGGCGGTGGTGATCCAGGAAGTGATCATCCCGCCGCCGCCGCCCCCGCCGCCACCGCCCCCGAAGAAGATCGAGAAGGTCGAACCGCGGGTGGAGAAGGCGCCGCCGCCGCCCTTCGTGCCGCCGCCGGAGGTGACCCCGCCGGCGCAGACGAACGCCCCGGTGATCCAGTCGGTGCAGACGCCGCCGCCGACCCCGGCGGTGATCGCCCCGCCGCCGCCGCCGGCCCCGCCGGCGCCGGTCGGGCCGCGGCGCACCGAGATGGCCGTCGCGTGCCCCACTCAGGTGAAACCCGAGATGCCGCGCGCGGCCCTCAAGGACCACGTCGAGGGCGTCGTCGTTGCCCGTGCAGTGATCCGAGATGGTGCGGTCAGGGAGGTGACCATCCTGTCCGGCCCGCGCGTTTTCCACAGCGCGGTGCGCGACGCAATGATGCAATACAGGTGCATTTCCGATTCCGGCGACGTGACCGCTACGCAGGAATTCGGCTTCAAGGTGGACTGAGCGTGAGAGGAGGTGGCGTCGATGTTTCGACGCCACAAACCGGAGCGCACAGGTCAACTACCAAGTGACCTGCTGTGAACCCTGTGCCAGAGTGTGTCCCCAGCCGGCTCGACTCGGACTCGGGTCTTGCCGTGCCAACCCCGAGGGCGTCTTGTGCCAGAAGCGCAGGGCGGCTTGAAAACTGCAGCAGGAGAGTTCATGAAAACCGAGAAAAGAAACTTCAGAAGGACCGTGGTTGCCCACGCGGCCCTGATCGCGGTCTGCGGGACCGCGGCGATGATGGCTCCCCAGGTGGTGTTTGCCCAGCAAACACTGCAACGTGTGGAGGTGACGGGCAGTAGTATCAAACGCGCCGACGCCGAGACCGCTTCGCCGGTCCAGATCATCACCAAGGAGGAAATCGACCAGTCCGGCAAGGGCACCGTCGGTGAATACCTGGCGACGCTGACCGCTGACGGCCAGGGCACCGTTCCCTTCACCTACGGCCGCGGCTTCGCCGGCGCCACCGCCTCCGGCATCTCGCTGCGCGGCCTGGGCGCCAACGCCACCCGGGTGCTGATCAACGGCCGCCGGGTTGCCTCCTCGGTGCTCGCGGACGATGCCCAGCGCGCGTTCGTCGACCTGAACCAGATCCCGCTGGAAGCCGTCGAGCGCGTCGAAGTGCTGAAGGACGGCGCCTCCGCCATCTACGGCTCCGACGCCGTGGCCGGTGTGGTCAACATCATCATGAAGAAGAACTACGTGGGCACCGCCATCAAGGCGACCTACGGCCTGTCGCAGAAGGGTGACGGCGGCGAGCCGCGCGTGGCCATCACGCACGGCATGGGCGACATCGAGAAGGACGGCTGGAACCTGCTGCTGAACGCCGAACTGGGCAAGAAGAACGAGATCCTCTATAGCGACCGTGTTGGCCGCGGCCAGGTCGGCGTTTCCGCGATCGCCAGGCAGGGCTTCGACCCGAACGCCGGCCCGAGCAACAACATCCGCTTCCTGGGTGGCAACGGCTGGATTCCGTTCGACGGCGCCGCGCGCGTCAACAACACGGTTTCCCAGTCCATCGTCGGCAACGTCCGCAACCCGGTCACGCTCGACTACTACGGCCGCAACGACCCGGCCGGCGTCGGCTTCACCCGTACTTTCCCGAACGCCCAGGGCTACTGCAACACGTACGCGAACATTCCGCAGAACAACCCGGGCAACGCCTGCCTGATCGACCAGTGGCAGCAGGTCGGCCAGATCCAGCCTGAGCAGAAGACGGCCAGCTTCTTCGGCCGCTTCACCAAGGCCATCAACGCCGAGACCGAAGGCTTCATCGAGTTCAACTACTACCACTCCGAGTCGGCGGTCCAGCGCACCGGCAACACGCCCAGCGGGGCGCACTTCACGCCCGCCGGCGACGTGGTGTCGAACACGGCCCTCACCCAGCTGGGCGCCACCCATCCGGACAACCCGTACTTCGGCACGGCAGCCCGCCTGTCGTACCTGCCGGTGGAGGACCCGAACATCGGGCCCGACGTCATCAACTCCAAGAGCCACACCGTGCGCCTGGTGGGCGGCGTCAAGGGAACCTGGAACGCCTGGGACTACGACACGGCGATCTCGTACTCGGAAGTCAAGCAGACCGACACCGACCACCACCTGATCAACTGGCGCGTGTCCAACGCGCTGCTGAACCCGACGCCCGCGAACGTCGCCGCGGCGACCGCCAACAGCGCCGCTTACGCAGCCCTGCCGGCCGGCACCTTCTGGCGCATCGGCGAGAACTCCAACCTGAACTCCCCGGAGCTGTACCGCGCGCTGCTGTCCGACCAGAGCCGCACCGGCTTCTCCCGCCAGTACGGCATCGACTTCAAGGCATCGCACGAGTTCGGCAAGCTCGATGGCGGCCCGATCGGCGTGGCCGTCGGCGGCGAAATCCGCAAGGAAGAGAACGACCTTCCCTTCTACAGCGGCCTCGGCGACTACAACGGCATCTCGCTGACGAAGTACGGCGGCTCGCGCACCATCTATGCGCTGTTCACCGAAGGCCTGTTCCCGGTCACGAAGCGCATCGAGTTGAACGCGGCGCTGCGTGGCGACCACTACTCCGACGCCGGCACCTCGGTGACGCCGAAGTTCGGCGTCAAGTGGCGCGCGCTGGACAGCCTGGCGCTGCGTGGCACCTATGCCCACGCGTTCCGCGCGCCGGGCTTCGCCGAGAACAACATCAACTCCGTGGCCGCCTTCGGCGGCGCGGTGGTGAACGACACCGCACGCTGCGCGACGCCTGGCGCCAATGTGCCGCAAAACCAGTGCGATGGCGTGTCGCCGACCTTCGTCCAGCGCGGCAACCCCAACCTGGAGCCGGAGAAGTCCAAGAGCGCGACCCTGGGCATGGTCTGGCAGATCACGCCCAAGGCCAGCCTGACCGCCGACCTGTGGCAGATCAAGCGCACCGGCCTGCCGGTGATCCAGGATCCGCAACAGGCAGTGGACGCCGGCCAGGTGACGCGTGACCCGTCGCAAGCCATCAGCCCGGCCGACCCCGGCCCGATCCTGAGCGGTTTCGTCGCCTTCCAGAACTCGTCGGAAAGCCTGACCCGGGGTATCGACCTCGAGGCCAAGCACCGTTGGGACCTGGGCGACGGCATGGGCCGCCTGACCAGCACGCTGACCTGGACCCACCTGCTGGTGCAGCGCGTGACGGACAACACGGGCGTGACCCACAACTACGCCGGCACCCATGGCGACTGCAACATCACCAACTGCATGGGCTCGCCGCGTGACCGCATCCAGTTCGCCACCACCTGGGACTGGAACCAGTGGCGCCTGGGCGCGAACGTGAACTACCGCGGCCAGATGTCCAACAAGCTGGAACAGTCGGACGCCACCTGCTCGCAGACCTTCCTCGACGGCAGCGATGCCCCGAACGGCTGCAAGATCAAGTCGTTCACCACGATCGACATCTCGGCGCTGTACCGGATTGGCAAGAACACCGAAGTCTTCGGTTCGATCGCCAACCTGTTCGACTCCAAGCCGCCCTTCGATCCGCAGACCTACGGTGCCATCGGCTACAACCCGCTCGACTACTCGGGCGCGATCGGCCGCTTCTTCCGCGTCGGCGTGAAGCACAAGTTCTAAGGACCTGGGCTTGACCCGGCGACCCGGCGCAAGCCGGGTTGCTGCGCGAAAGATGAAATCCACCGCTTAGGCGGTGGATTTTTTTTGGCCCGGCGATTGGCGTTCGTTGACGTTTGCCAGGGTGTGCAAGCGCAGCTTGCGCACCGGAACCCGGTGCGCAGCAAGCTGCACACCCTGCGGCCACGAATTCAGCCCGGAACCGGCTCCGGCAACTCGCGCAGCCCGCGCAACTGCGTCCAGCGCAGCCCCGCCGCCGCCAGCGCCAGGGTACCGAGCCCCCCACACGCCAGCGACCAGCGCAGCCCCAGGTGTTCGCCCAGCCAGCCGCCCAGCAGGGCGCCGGGCAGGGCCGGCAGCAGGATCAGCCAGCGCATGGTGCTGGTCATGCGCCCGAGCAGCGGGGCCGGTGTGACGGCCTGGCGCAGGGCCAGGAAGTTGATGAAGGTCAGCACCGCGCCCAGGCCGAAGCAGGTGAGCATCAGCACGAACGAAGCGACGCCCCAGGCGTTCGCCGGTGCAAAGGCCAGCTGCAGCCAGCCCAGGCCGCAGATCGCGAACCCGAGCAGCAGGCAGCGGCCGACGCCTATGCTGCGCGAAATGGCGTGGCCGAAAGTGCTGCCAGCCACGGTGCCGGCGCCCAGGCCCACGTAGCAAAGGCCGATCTGGCGTTCGTTGAGACCCAGTTCGCGGGTGGCGAACAGGATCTGCACCACCATGGCGGCGTGGTGGCACATCTGCCAGCCGCCCAGCAATATGGCCATCGCCACCAGCAGCGGCGTGCGGCGGACGAAGCGCAGGCCTTCCTTCAGGGCGCTGCCGAAGGGCTCCGGTGTCCCGGTTTGCGGCGGCTCCTGCACCCGCAGGCCGCGCAGGATGGTCACGCTCGCCAGCAGCAGGAAGGCGTCGGCCAGCAAGGCCGCCGGCGCACCGACCAGACGGATCAGGCCGCCCGCCAGGCCCGGCCCCGCGACCTCCGCCGCCGAATTGGCCAGTGCATTGCGGGCGTGTGCTTCCACCAGCCGGTTGCGCGGCACGATCTGGGTCAGCACGATCTGGGCGGCGGTGCCGGAGGCCACCAGCACGCAGCCGATGACGAAGCCGACGAAGTACAGGTAGCCGATGCCCAGCCAGCCCAGCATCCAGGCCAGGGGCACGGACGCCAGCGTGAAGGCCACCAGCAGTTCGCCGGTCACGTAGACCGGCAGCTTGCGCACCCGGTCCAGCCAGACGCCGGCGGGCAGCGAGAACAGCGCGAACGGCGCCAGTTCCATCGCGGTGAGGTAACCCATCTGGGTCGGCGTCGCGTGCAGCAGCACCGCCGCCGTCAGCGGGATCGCCAGCATGGTCACCTGGGCGCCGAACGAGCTGATCAGGATGGACAGCCAGAGCCGCCGGTAGACCGCATCGCGCAGCAGGTCCCCGGCCGGCAGCGTGAGCCGGGCCGCGAGCTGGCCGTACCAGGACGGCCGGGACCGTGCCTGGCCGTCCATCAGTACAGCCAGCAGGCCGCCTCGTCCCCGGCCGCCACCAGCTTGAGGGGCGGCACTTCGGCGGCGCAGCGGTCGAAAGCGTGCGGGCAGCGGGTGCGGAAGACGCAGCCGCTGGGCGGGTCGATCGGCGAGGGGATGTCGCCCTTGAGCAGGCGCACTTCCTTGTGCCGCTCCTTGCGCGGATCCGGCACCGGCACCGAGGCCTGCAGCGCTTGGGTGTAGGGATGGCGCGGGGCCGCGTACAGCGCGTCCTTTTCGCCGAGCTCCATCGTGCGTCCCAGGTACATCACCAGCACGCGCTGGCTGACGTGCTTGACCACCGCCAGGTCGTGGGCGATGAACAGCAGCGCCAGCCCCATCTCGCGCTGCAGGTCCTGCAGCAGGTTGACGATCTGGGCCTGGATCGAGACGTCCAGCGCCGACAGCGGCTCGTCGCACACCAGCACCTTGGGCCGCAGGATCAGCGCGCGGGCGATGCCGATGCGCTGGCACTGGCCGCCGGAGAACTCGTGCGGGTAGCGGTACAGGTGCGAATCGGCCAGGCCGACGCGCGCGAGCATCGCCTTCACGCGCGAGAGAACCTCGGCGGCCGGCAGTTCCGGCTCGTGGGTACGCAGCGGCTCGCCGACGATCTGGGCGATGTTCATCCGCGGATTCAATGAAGCCAGCGGGTCCTGGAACACCACCTGCACCTGCTTGCGCACCTGCTGCCAGGCAGCGTGGCCGGCGCCCACCAGTTCCTGGTCGAACCAGCGCACGCTGCCGCTGGTGGCGGGCACCAGGTTCAGCACGGCGCGGGCCAGCGTCGACTTGCCGCAGCCGGACTCGCCGACCAGGCCAAGCGTCTCGCCGGGGAACAGGTCGAAGCTCACGCCGTTGACGGCGCGCAGCGCGCTGGGCGGGCTCCAGGGCAGGGCGTTGGCCGCCTTCACCTTGAAGTCGACGTGCAGGTCGCGCACGGAAAGAAGAGGCTGCATCGCGCTCATGCGATCGCCTCCGGCGAGCGGAATTCGACGACGTCCGCCGGATCCCGGTGGCAGGCGCGCAGCACGTCGCCGGCGGCCACCAGCGGCGGCATGTCGGTGGCGCAGTGCGGCAGCACGAAGGTGCAGCGCTCGCTGAACGGGCAGCCGGCCGGCAGCCGCAGCATGTTGGGCGGCTGGCCCGGAATGGCCACCAGCGGGGCGCCGCCCTGGTCCAGCCGCGGAATCGCATCGAGCAGGCCGCGGGTGTAAGGGTGGGTCGGCCGATAGAAGATGCTCTCGGCGCTGCCTTCTTCCATGATGCGGCCGCCGTACATCACCATCACCTGGTCGCACAGGCCGGCGACCACGCCGAGGTCGTGCGTGATCAGGATGATGGCGGTGCCGTATTCGCGCTGCAGGTCGCGCATCAGCTGCATGGTCTGTGCCTGCACGGTGACGTCGAGCGCCGTGGTCGGCTCGTCGGCGATCAGCAGGTCCGGCTGGCAGAGCAGCGCCATCGCGATCATGATCCGCTGGCGCATGCCGCCTGAGAACTCGTGCGGGTACATCGTGATGCGGCGGGCCGCATCGGGAATGCTCACAGCCTCCAGCGTCTGGATGGCCAGGGTGCGGGCGCTGCGGCGGGTGAGGCCCTTGTGCAGTTCCAGCACCTCGGTCATCTGGCGCTCCACCGTCAGGTAGGGGTTGAGCGCCGTCATCGGGTCCTGGAAGATCATGGCGATGCGGTTGCCGCGGATCTTGTTCAACTTCTGCGGCGGCATGGCCAGCAGGTCCTCGCCCCGGAACCAGGCGTGGCCGCCCGCACTGCCATTGCCGGACAGCAGGCCCATCAACGCCAGCATGGACTGGCTCTTGCCGGAGCCGCTCTCGCCGACGATGCCGAAGGTCTGGCCCTTCTCCAGCGCGAAGCTCACGCCGTTGACCGCGGACACCTCGCCCTCGGGCACCGCGAAACGCACGCTGAGGTCGTCGACCCGCAGCAGGGAGTTGCCTGGGGTACCCATTACCGTTCCTTGGGATCGAAGGCGTCGCGCAAACCGTCGCCGATGAAGTTGAAGCAGTACAGCGTGATCGACAGCAGGGCGCCCGGGAACAGCAGCATCCAGGGGGCGGCGTCCATCACGTTGGTGCCGTCCTCGATCAGCACGCCCCAGCTGGTCATCGGCTCCTGGATGCCCAGGCCGAGGAAGGACAGCACCGACTCGGTCAGGATCACGCACAGCACCGGCCCGAAGATCTCCTCCTGGGCGATCTTGGCCTTGTTGTCGACGCCCGAGAAGATCGTCGGGTTGTAGAACGCGTTGGGGTCGAGGCCGTCGGCCAGGCCCTCGGGACG
>JAQGMU010000379.1 GCA_028292195.1 Ramlibacter sp.
TCGGCCAGCGGCACGGAGGCCCGGTCCGCGCGGACCGTGACCGGCTGGTCGTGCTCTCCAGCATCCTCGTTCTCTTCATGGCAGGCGGCGTTGCCGGAGCGGTGGCTTTCAAGGTCATCGGCTATGCCGCCGTCCTGCCGCTCGCCGCCTTGCTGCTCGCGATTTCGGCCTTGCCCCTGGTGGCCGACCTCAAGAAGCTCGCCCACTGAGCAGCCGGCGTCCGCGGCACGAGTGAATCAGCCTGCGGCGCCAAACAAGCTGCCGGCACCGGCGGTGATGGCCATGGCCAGGGCGCCCCAGAAAGCCACTCGCGCCGCGCCGGTCGAAACCGGGGCGCCGCCCGCGCGGGCCGCTACGCCGCCCAGCAGCGCGAGGGACACCAGGGACGTGCCGGACACCCAGTAGCCCAGGCCCCGCCCGGGCGCAAGCCAAGCCACCAGCAGCGGCAGCAGGGCGCCGATCGCGAAGCTGGCGGCCGAGGCCAATGCCGCCTGAACCGGGCGGGCAGTCAGGACCGCCGAAATGCCCAGTTCGTCGCGGGCATGCGTTGCCAGCGGGTCATGCGCCGTCAGCTGGTCGGCCACCTGTTGCGCCAGCTCCGGCTGCAGGCCGCGGGTGACATAGATGCCGGCCAGCTCGGCCCGCTCCGCCGCCGGGTCCTTCTCGAGTTCCGCGCTCTCGCGGGCCAGGTCCGCCTGCTCGGTGTCGGCTTGCGAGTGAACCGAAACGTACTCGCCGGCCGCCATCGACATGGCGCCCGCAACCAGTCCCGCAACTCCGGTGAGGAGAACGCTGCCGTGGCTGGAGCCGGCGGCCGCCACGCCGACGATCAGGCTTGCCGTGGAAACGATGCCGTCATTGGCGCCCAGGACGGCCGCGCGCATCCATCCGATGCGGTCGACGCGGTGACGTTCCCGGTGGATGCGGCGTGCCATGGCAGAGGTCCATGGTACCCGCCAATCCAGCGGGCGATTGCGGCGCCGTGCGTTCGACAGCGTACAGACCGGCGAGGCCGGCCCCCATAGCATCGGTGCATGGATGTGAAAAGTTTCGCCATCAGGAGTTTGCTGCTGTCCGCCGCAGCGGTCGTCGGCAGCGGGGGAGCGCTGGCGCAGGGCGAGGTCGCGCAATCGCGCGGGCAGTTGCTCTACACCACGCATTGCATCACTTGCCACACCACCCAGATGCACTGGCGCAACGACAGGCAGGCGCACGACTGGGACAGCCTCAAGCTGCAGGTGCGCCGCTGGCAGGGCAACGCGGGGCTGCAATGGGGCGAAGCGGACATCGCCGAAGTGGCGCGGCACCTCAACGAAACGATCTACCACTTTCCGCAGACGGGAGACCGCGTGGGCCTCGCGTCCGCGCGCGAATCGAAGTGACCGTGTGAGCATCCGCCATCTCGAGCGGCTGCTGGAGCCGCGATCGGTCGTCGTCGTGGGCGCGTCCGACCGGGCCGACAGCGTAGGGGGAACGGTCTGGCGCAACCTCCAGGCCGGCGCCTTCGCCGGGCCCCGCTTTGCCGTCAATCCCAGGCATGCCTCGATAGCCGGCATCCCGGTGTTCGCGCGACTTGCCGATCTGCCGCAAGTGCCCGACCTGGCGGTGCTTTGTACACCACCCGATACCGTCGTCGAACTGATCGCGGAACTCGGTCGCCTGGGGACCCGCGCTGCCGTCGTCATGACGGCCGGCCTGACCGCGGCGCAGAAGAAAGCCATGCTGGATGCGGCCCGGCCGCACCTGCTGCGGGTGCTCGGGCCCAACTGCCTGGGGCTGCTGTCACCCCACCTCGGCCTGAACGCGAGCTTCGCGCACATACCCGCCTTGCCCGGGGATGTGGCGTTCGTGTCGCAATCCGGCGCACTCGTCACGGCCGTGCTCGACTGGGCCAAGGCCAGGGGCATCGGCTTTTCGCACATGGTCTCGCTGGGCGAACGGGCTGACGTCGATTTCGGCGACCTGCTGGACTACCTGGCGAGCGACGCCCGGACCCGTTCCATCCTGCTGTACATCGAATCCGTCGAGGCGCCGCGCAAGTTCATGTCGGCGGCGCGGGCCGCTGCGCGCAACAAGCCGGTGATCGTCGTCAAGGCCGGCCGCGCGGGCAACGGCGTCAAGGCCGCGGCCTCCCACACCGGTGCGCTGGCGGGGTCCGACATCGTGTTCGACGCGGCCATCCGCCGCGCCGGCATGCTGCGCGTCGATACGCTGCAGGACCTGTTCATGGCCACGGAAACGCTGGCACGCTTTCGCAGCAGCCTGGACGAGAGCCTCGTGCTGATGACCAACGGCGGCGGCGCCGGCGTGCTGGCGGCGGATGCCGCGGCGCTGGCCGGCATTCCGCTCGCGGAGCTGGGCGACGGTCTCCTGAAGACGCTCGATGCGGCGCTGCCGCAGACCTGGTCGCGCGGCAACCCGATCGACATCATCGGCGACGCGCCGGTGGCCCGCTACACGCAGACGCTCAGGGCGCTGCTCGCGGATCGCCATGGCGCGGTGCTGTTCATGCACGCTCCCACTGCAATCGTGCGCAGCGAGGA
The DNA here is from genome assembly GCA_028292195.1 of Ramlibacter sp. Lineage (GTDB taxonomy): Bacteria > Pseudomonadota > Gammaproteobacteria > Burkholderiales > Burkholderiaceae_C > Ramlibacter. The sequence goes on from JAQGMU010000379.1 coordinate 2,544, forward strand.
CATCGCCCGGGCCTGCGCGCCCATCGTCCGCGAGGCGCCGGGCCGGGTGATGGCGTGCTGGCTGGGCGACGCTTCGGTGGCGCAGGCGCGCCGCATCTTCGAAGAAGCCGGGGTCCCCGACTACGGCACGCCGGAGGAGGCCGTGCGCGCCTTCGGGATGCTCACGACCTATCGCCGCAACCAGGCCTTGTTGCTGGAAGCACCGGCGGCCGGCGGGAACGCGAACCCCGACATCGGCGCCGCCCGCGCAATCATGGAGGCGGTGCTCGCCGCGGGCCGCGAGATGCTCGACGAACGCGAGGCGAAGGCGGTGCTGAAGGCCTACGGCATACCGGTGGTCGCTACCGTCGCCGTGGCGCCATCCGCCGACGCCGCGGCCGTCGCGGCCCGCGGCATCGGCTACCCGGTGGCGATCAAGATCCTTTCCCCCGACATCAGCCACAAGTCCGATGTGGGCGGGGTTCGCCTGCACTTGCGCGACGAGCAGGAACTCCGCGCCGCCGCCGGCGAGATGCTTGTCCGCGTCGCGGCGATGCAGCCCCAGGCGCGCATCACCGGGCTGACCGTGCAGGCGATGGCAACGCGCCCGCTGGGGCAGGAGTTGATCCTGGGCGCCAGCGTCGACCCGCTCTTCGGGCCGGTGCTGCTGTTCGGGCAGGGCGGAACCGCGGTGGAAGTGCTTGCCGATCGCGCGATCGCCTTGCCGCCGCTGAACCGGGTGCTGGCCCGCGAACTCATCTCGCGCACGCGTGTGGCCAGGCTGCTTGCAGGCTATCGCGATCATCCGCCGGCCGACATGGACGCCATCTGCGACGTGTTGATCGCGCTGTCGCAGATGCTTGCCGACCTGCCCGAACTGGCCGAGCTGGACATCAACCCGCTGCTGGCCGACCACGAAGGCGTGGTGGCCCTCGACGCGCGCATCCGGGTCAGCCGCAAGTTGCCCGCGGGCGCGGCCAATTTCGCGATCACGCCGTATCCGGCCGAACTGGAAGAGCGCGTGCAATGGCAGGGTGAGCCTATCGTCCTGCGGCCGATCCGGCCCGAAGACGAGCCCCAGCACCGGGCTTTCGTCGAGGGACTGAAGCCCGAGGACCTGCGCCTGCGCTTCTTCAGTTCACGCCGGGAATTGCCGCGCAGCGAACTGGCCCGCCTGTCCCAGGTCGACTACGCGCGCGAGATGGCTTTCATTGCCGTGCGAACCCTGCCCGGCGGAGCGCACGAGACGCTGGGTGTGGTGCGTGCGGTCATCGACCCGGACAACGTCGATGCCGAGTTCGCCGTCATCGTGGGCTCCGAACTGAAGGCGCGCGGGCTGGGGCGGCTGCTGATGCAGAAGATGATCGGCTTTCTGTCAGGTCGTGGCACGCAGCGCATGGTGGGGTACATCCTGCGGGAAAACCTCACCATGCGCGAGTTGGCGCGCTCGCTGGGATTCGAGGTCGACACCGCTTCGTCCGACACCGACGCCCTGTTCGTGGTGTTGAAGCTGCCGCGAGGTGGCCGTGGATGACCCGACGGTGCGGGAGACCCGCGATGTAGCAGCCGCCCTGGGCACGGACCTCGAGCACGGGCTCGGTTCGCCGGAAGCAGCGCGCCGGCTCGCGCGCGATGGCCCGAACGCGCTGCGCTCGCCGCCGCGAAAGCCCGCCTGGCGACGCTTCCTCGCGCAGTTCCAGGACCCGCTCGTCTACCTGCTGCTGGCTGCCATCGTCGTGTCGCTGGGCGCGTGGGTCCATGAGGGACTGGACGGCTGGCCGGTCGACGCGATCGTCATCGCGGCAATCGTCATCCTCAATGCCGTGCTGGGCCACGTCCAGGGCGCCAAGGCACAGCAGGCGGTGGCCGCGTTGGCCCGCATGAGCGCGCCCACCGCGGCCGTCGTGCGCGACGGCCGCGTGCAGCGGGTGCCCAGCGCCTCGCTGGTGGTGGGGGATTTGCTGGTGCTCGCGGAGGGTGACGCAGTCGCCGCGGACGCGCGGCTGGTTCGGGCCGCTGCGCTGCGCGTGCAGCAGGGCTCCCTGACCGGTGAAAGCGAAGCCGCGCTGAAGGACGCCGGCGTGCTGAGCGAGCCGGCTGCCCTGGGCGACCGGGCGAACATGGTGTTCAACGGCACCTCCGTCGCCCAGGGAACAGGCCGGGCGGTGGTGGTGGCGACCGGGATGGACACCGAGGTCGGCGGCATTGCGGGAATGCTGGCGGCCACGGGCGAAGAGGTGACACCGCTGGGCAAGGAGGTCGCGCATCTCGGGCGCATGCTGGGTATCGGGGTGCTCGTGATCGCTACCGTGGTGGTCGCCACCATCCTGCTGGTCTCGCGCGCCGACAGCACCGCGGAGGTGGTCGCCATCCTGCTGCTGGGCGTGGCGCTGGCGGTGGCGGCCGTGCCCGAGGGGCTGCCGGCCATCCTGTCCGTGGTGCTCGCCCTCGGGGTGCAGCGCATGGCCAGCCGCAACGCGATCATCAAGGATCTCTCGTCGGTGGAGACCCTGGGCTCCACCTCGGTCATCTGCACGGACAAGACGGGCACC
>JAQGMU010000387.1 GCA_028292195.1 Ramlibacter sp.
TGATGGGGTACAGCTTGGTCAGGTCGCCCGAGAGGACCGGCGAGGTCATCACGCCTTCGCGCGCCTTCATCCAGTTGTAGTTGCCCTTGACCGTGTTGATCTCGCCGTTGTGGGCGACGTAGCGGTAAGGGTGGGCCAGCGGCCACTCGGGGAAGGGGTTGGTGGAGAAGCGCTGGTGCACCAGGCCCAGGGCCGAGACGCAGCGCGGGTCCTGCAGGTCCCTGTAGTAGACGCCGACCTGGTCGGCCAGCAGCAGGCCCTTGTAGATCACCGTGCGGCTGGACATGCTGGGGACGTAGTACTCCTTGGAGTACTTCAGGCGCAGGCGCTGGATGGCGGCGCTGGCCGTCTTGCGGATCACGTAGAGCTTGCGCTCCAGCGCGTCCTGCACGATCACGTCGTTGCCGCGGCCGATGAAGACCTGCTTGATGACCGGCTCTTTCTTGCGCACCGCCGGCGACATCGGCATTTCGCTGTCGACCGGCACGTCGCGCCAGCCCAGGAGCACCTGGCCCTCGGCCTTGATCGCGCGCTCCAGCTCCTGCTCGCAGGCAAGCCGCGACGCATGTTCCTTCGGCAGGAAGACCATGCCGACGCCGTACTCGCCGGGCGGCGGCAATTCGACGCCCTGCCTGGCCATCTCCTCGCGGTACAGGGCATCGGGGAGCTGCAGCAAGATGCCGGCGCCGTCGCCCATCAGCTTGTCCGCACCCACCGCGCCCCGGTGATCCAGGTTCTTCAGGATCAGCAGCGCCTGCTGGATGATGCCGTGGCTCTTCTCGCCCTTGATATGGGCCACGAAGCCGACGCCGCAGGAGTCGTGCTCGTTGGTGCCCGAATACAGGCCTTGTTCTTGCAAATGGGCAATTTCGGCAGCCGTCGTCATGGCGCGCACCTCGCTGAATTCGGGGAAACCCGGAGGATAGTGCAGTGCAGCACTCGTGCCAAGTAAAATAATTGGGGTCAGATTCCAATTATTCAGGCCGAAGCCTGTTCGATCCTTTAATCGGGGACAGGTTATGTCGGCTTCTTGAGCAGCGGTCGGCCGGCTTGACCCTTAGCCACCCGCCGGTCCGTGCGCCGCTGCAGCTCCGCCACATAGTCCGGCTCGCCTAAGGCCCACCCACGCAGGGCCGAGTCTGTCAGCGCACGCTGCTGCTCTGCGCCAATGCCGGCGCGGACCATCTCGGAATAAGACTGGTCCCTGGCGAACGGCGTATTCCCCATTTCCCAGTACAGGGCGTGCGGCGTCACCAGCTTGTCGGGCCGGCGGCCGATGTAATGCTGGTGGCTGGACCAGGGGTAGTCGGCCGGATCCGCCGCCAGGCCGGCACGGACCGGGTTCAGGTCGATATAGGCCATGCAGGCCAACAGGTAGCGCTCGCTCTGGATCAGCGTCGATCGGTAGCGCCCTTCCCAGAGCGTGCCCGTGCGTTGGTAGCGCAGGTTGAACTTGCGCACATAGCGGCGGCCCACCGCCTGCATCATCTGCGGGATCCCCTCCACCGTCTCGGGGGTGGCCAGCAGGTGGAAGTGATTGCTCATCAGAACGTAGGCGTGGATCGCCACCTGCTGCTTGTGCGCGTTCTCGTGCAGCAGGTCGAGCAGCAACTCGTAGTCGGCCGTCGAACCGAAGATGGCCTGGCGGTTGTTGCCGCGCTGGATGATGTGGTGGGCGTAACCGGGAACGGTCAGCCGGGGGAGGCGCGCCATGCCTGCATCATAAATTGGGTTCTGACCCCAATTAGCCAATCAGGAGGTTTTGAAGCGCGTTTCGGAAAGCGACTGCAGGCCGAACTCGGCCAGGATGGCGTGCAGGCGTTCGGCGGCGCTGCGTTTGCGCTGGCCGGTGCGGCGCGCCAGGATCAGCTCGTTCTTCATGCTGTGCTCCCAGCCGACCAGCTCCGTGACCGTGACCTGGTAGCCCATGGCCTCGAGGTACAGGCAGCGCAGCACGTTGGTGATCTGGCTGCCCAGTTCGCGCGTGTGCAATGGATGGCGCCAGAGTTCCGACAGCGGCGTGCGGGCCAGCGCCAGCGCCTTCTGCTCGCGCAGCACACCCGCCACTTCGGCCTGGCAACAGGGCACCAGCACCATGAAGCGCGCGTCCTTGCGCAGCCCGAAGGCGATGGCGTCGTCGGTCGCCGTGTCGCAGGCATGCAAAGCGGTGACCACGTCGATGCGTTCCGGCAGTTCCTTCGCCTGCGCCGCCGCGGCCGCGCTGATGTCCAGGAAGGACATGCGCTCGAACCCGAGCTGTGCCGCCAGTGCCCGCGACTTCGCCACCAGCTCGGCGCGCGTCTCGATGCCGTAGATGTGCCCCTGCCCCAGCGGCTTGAAGAACAGGTCGTACAGGATGAAGCCCAGGTAGGACTTGCCCGCCCCGTGGTCGGCCAGCGTCGGATGGCCCTCGCCCGCCGGCACTTCCTGCAGCACCTTCTCGATGAACTGGTACAGGTGGTAGACCTGCTTCAGCTTGCGCCGCGAGTCCTGGTTCAGGCGCCCTTCGCGCGTGAGGATGTGCAGTTCCTGCAGCAGTTCGACCGACTGCCCCGGCCGCAGGTCGAGTTCGTCCCGCTTCATTTCGACGCCCCCACGCCCAGCGCGTCCCAGCCCGCCTGCCCCAGGCGGCGCAGCGTGTCCATGTTGGTCTCGTAGATCGCAGCCGCGTCGGGGAACGCCGCCACCGCGCGGTCCATGCTCGCCTCGCGCAGCAGGTGCAGCGTCGGGTACGGCGCGCGATTGGTGTTGTTGGTGATGTCGCTGTCGCCTTCCCCGGCGAAGACGAAGCGCGGATGGAAACTTGCCAGCTGCACCACGCCCTCCAGCCCCTGCCTGCGCAGCAGCCGTTCGGCCCGCGCGGTGAGGTCATGGAAGTCCAGGAAATCGGCGAAGCCGCGGGGGATCACCAGCAGCGTGGTATCGCGCTCCTGCGCGTCGCGCGCCAGCAGTTCCTCGAGCTCACCGCCGAAGTCCTGCAGCACGCCCGCCGCATCGTCCGCCTCGCTCACCGCGAAATGCACCTGCTCCTTGACCTGCACTGCGTTGGCTAACGGGCTCTGGTTCAGGCCGATCACGGCGCGCTCCAGGCAGTGCCGGGTGTCGTCCACCGCAGTAGCAGGGAGGTCCATTGCGTCTGACGAAGCGGTTAGGCTGGCCGACGATG
>JAQGMU010000412.1 GCA_028292195.1 Ramlibacter sp.
GGCCGGCGCCTACATGCGCCTGACCAGCTCGGCGAATTTTTTCCAGAAGGCCGCTTCCTGCGTGGTCGCGAAGTTGATGCGCATCAGCGTGCTCGGCTTGCGTTCGGCATGGAACAGCGCGCCCGGCGCCAGCAGGTAGCCTTCGTCCAGCATGCGCTGGGCCAGGGTGTCGGTGTCGACTCCCGTGTCCACCCACCCGAACAGCCCGGCCGGCTCGGCCGCGAAGCGGCAGCCGGCGTTCAGCGCCAGCTTCACGCTGCGGCTGCGCGCCGCGTCCAGCCGGGTGCGGATGCGCTCGCTGTGGCGCCGCAGCTGGCCCTGTTCGATGCACAGGGCCAGCGCCCGTTCCAGCAGGGCCGGCGTGGTCAGCGTCGTCAGCAGCTTGGTGTCCAGCAACTGCTCCACCAGGTGCGCGGGCGCGGCCATGAAGCCGATGCGCCAGTTGGGCGCCAGGATCTTGGCAAAGCCGCCGACGTAGATGGTGCGCTGCAGGCCGTCCAGCGCGCAGAGGCGGGTGGCATGCGGCGGCGCGATGTGGCTGTAGGTGTCGTCCTCGACGATGTGGAAGTCGTGCTGGTTGGCCAGCTGCAGGATGCGATGGGCACTGCCCGGCGACAGGCAGTAGCTGGTGGGGTTGTGGAACACGCTCACGCTGACGTACAGCTTGGGCTGGTGCAGCTTGCAGTACTGCGCCATCACCTGGAGATCGGGCCCGTCGGCGCGGCGCGGCACCGGCAGCAGGCGCATGCCCATGGCGTTCAGGCGCGCGAACTCGACGGCCCAGCCCGGCTCCTCCACCATCACCGGGTCGCCCGGCCGCAGCAGCGTGCGGCTGACGATGTCCAGCGCATGGGTGGCGCCGACCGACGTGATGATCTGCTCGGGCGAGGCCGGCACGTTGAGTGCGCCCAGCTTGGTGGACAGCGCCCGGCGCAGGCTGCTGTCCCCCAGCGGCTCGCCGTACTGCAGCGAGAACTCGTGCAGCGCGCGGGTGCTGGTCACCTTGCGCACCGCCGCCGGCATGAAGGTCGACTCCAGCCAGTCGGACGGGAACACGCCCATGCCCGGCTGCGGCTTGTCGCTGACCTTGTGGAACATGCCGCGGATCAGGGCCGTGGCGTTGACCGGCCCGGGGTTGCGGCGCGCCACCAGCCAATGGGCCGCGCTCCACTTGGCGGCGTCCTGGCCCGCGGCGGCAGGCCCTTCGCCCGCATCGCCGGGCGCTTCGCGCACGAAGAAGCCGCGGTTCTTGCGCGCTTCCACCAGGCCCTGCGCCAGCAACTGGTCGTACGCCGCCACCACCGTCGACGGGCTCACGCCGTTCTGCTCGGCGCACTGCCGCACCGAAGGCAGGCGCGCGCCGGGCGCCAGCAGGCGGTTGCGGATGCGCTCGGCGAAACGGGTGGCCAACTGCTCGGTCAGCGACTGGGAAGAGGCCTTCATCAACATGGACGGGAACTCGCGTGTATTGGCATGGCGGGCAGTACAGATGCTCGGTGTGACCTGGGCAACTGTACTGGTCGTGTATTGGTGGCAAAGATTACATTGGCTTGAATGCCTTCGCAAGTCCACCAACCATGAGCGCCGCCGAACTGACCGCACTGCTGGCGTTCTGCACGGCCATGAGCTTTTCGCCAGGGCCCAATACCACCTTGTCCACGGCCATGGCGGCCAACCTGGGCCTGCGCCGAACGCTGCGCTTCTGCCTGGCAGTGCCGGCGGGCTGGACGCTGTTGATGGCCGGCAGCGGCCTCGGCCTCGGCGCGCTGGTGCTGGGCGTGCCGGCCCTGCGCTGGGCGGTGAAGTTGCTGGGCATCGCCTACCTGCTCTGGCTGGCCTGGAAGCTCTCGCATGCCGGCGACCTGGCCCGGGTGGATGAGCGCAAGCTCACGGTCGGCTTCTGGCAGGGCGTGTCGCTGCAGTTCGTCAACATCAAGGCCTGGATGCTGGCGTTGACGCTGACGGCCGGTTGGGTGGTCAACGCCGCCGGCCAGCCCGCGGCCAACCCGCTGGAGCGGCTGGCCATCATCTGCGCGATCATGGCCGTATTCGCCTTCAGCAGCAATTTCACCTACGCGCTGGTCGGCTCGCTGCTGCGGCAGTGGCTGGCGCAAGGCCGGCGGCTGCTCTGGTTCAACCGCGTGCTGGCGCTCGTGCTGGTGGCCACCGCCGGCTGGATGCTGAGGGTATGAGCGCCGCCGAACGCAGGGGCTTCTGGCTCGGGCTGGTCGGCGTCGCCATCTTCGCGCTGACGCTGCCCATGACGCGGCTGGCGGTCGGCACGGCGCAGGCACCGCTGATGTCTGGCGTGTTCGTGGCGCTCGGCCGCGCCGCCGTCGCCGCGCTGCTCTCCATCGCCTTCCTGCTGCTGACGCGCGCGCCCTGGCCGCGGCGGGCGGACTGGTGGCCGCTGCTGCTGACGTCGGCCGGCGTCGTCTTCGGTTTCCCGCTGTTCACCTCGGTGGCCATGCGCCACGTGGAGGCGGTGCACGCCAGCGTGATCGTCGGCGTGCTGCCGCTGGCCACCGCGCTGGTCGGCGCCTTGCTGCACCGGCAACGTCCGTCCTTCGGCTTCTGGCTCTGCGGCGGCCTGGGCAGCGCGCTGGTGGTCGGCTTTGCCGTGCTCAAGTCCGACACCGGCCTGCGCCTGCACGTGGCGGACCTGCTGCTGCTCACCGCCATGGCCTGCGCCGCCGTCGGGTATGGCTACGGCGCGCGGCTGTCGCAGCGCATGCGGGCGGAACACGTGATCTGCTGGGCCCTGGTGGTGGCGCTGCCGGTGACGCTGCCGCTCGCGCTGTGGACCTTTCCGCAGGCGCCGCTGCCGGCATCCGCGTGGTGGGGCTTCGGCTACGTCGCCCTGTTCTCGATGTGGCTTGGCTTCTTCGCCTGGTACCGCGGGCTGGCGCTCGGCGGCACCGTACGCGTCAGCCAGGTGCAGCTGGTGCAGCCCGTCCTCAGCATGCTGTTCGCCGTCCCCCTGCTCGGCGAACGGCTTGATGCGACGACCGTGGCCTTTGCCCTCGCCGTCATCGCCACCGTGTTCGCGGGCAAGAAAATGCCGGTGCACAGCGCGCCCGTCCGCCCCCTGGTTCCCCTGGAGCAAGCATGAAACTGAACGACCTGCAGAGCCAGACCGGCTGGACCCTGGCGCGCCGCGCCGAGCGCATGAACCCCTCGGTCATCCGCGAGATCCTGAAGGTCACCGAGCGGCCCGGCATCATCAGCTTCGCCGGCGGCCTGCCCTCGCCCCAGACCTT
>JAQGMU010000438.1 GCA_028292195.1 Ramlibacter sp.
CGCCGGCGCCGAACGGCGGTGACCGCGCGGGCGCCCCGGCGCGCGCGGCGGAGCCGCCCGCCGACGACATGGCGGGGGCGCAGGCGTAACTTCCTGCAACGGCCCGCGAAACCTGTGGGCCGCGCGCATCGAAGCGCTGGCGGCCGCTGGCCGGGGCCCCTAGGATGCTCCCAAGAGTCGGGAGCAGGAATGAAGAAAGGCCTCAGGTCACTGGTGGCCGGCGTGATCGCGCTGGCAGCCATGCAGGCGGGTGCACAACCCGCGTACAAATGTTCGACCCGCAGCGGGGTCACCTACAGCCAGGTGCCTTGCGCCGGCGCGCGCGAAGTGGGCGCCCCGCGCATCAGCAAATCCGACCGCAATGCGGTACCGCCGCAGGACCGGGCGCACCGGGTCCAGCGGGCCTCGCTCACCCCGGCCAAGCGGCAGGAATGCGAGCTGCTGGACACGCGGCTGGTGGAAGAACGGGCCGCGCTGTCGAAACTGCCGCAGCCGGCGACGCCGGCCGACGAGAAGGCGCTGCTGAACGTGAAGATGCGGTATCGCAAGCTGCACTGCTGACGCGAATTCCCGGGGTGCTGTATCGTCGCGCCCCATGCAGGACGCCATCCTCTCCATCTCCGGGCTGTCGAAGCAGTACGCGACCGGCTTCCAGGCGCTGAAGAACGTCAACCTGGAAATCCGGCACGGCGAGATCTTCGCGCTGCTCGGGCCCAATGGCGCCGGCAAGACCACCCTGATCAGCATCGCCTGCGGCATCGTCAATGCCAGCGCCGGCCGCGTCACGGTGGCCGGCCACGACACGGTGGCGGACTACCGCGCGGCACGTTCGCTGATCGGCCTGGTGCCGCAGGAGCTGACCACCGACGCCTTCGAGACGGTGTGGAACGCCACTTCGTTCAGCCGCGGCCTGTTCGGCAAGAAGGCCAATCCGGCGCACGTCGAGAAGGTGCTCAAGTCCCTTTCGCTGTGGGACAAGAAGGACAGCATGATCCGCACCCTCTCGGGCGGCATGAAGCGCCGGCTGCTGATCGCCAAGGCGCTGTCGCACGAGCCGCAGCTGCTGTTCCTCGACGAGCCCACCGCCGGCGTCGACGTCGAGCTGCGGCGCGAGATGTGGAAGCTGGTGCGATCGCTGCGCGACACCGGCGTCACCGTCGTCCTCACCACCCACTACATCGACGAGGCCGAGGAGATGGCGGACCGCATCGGCGTCATCAGCAAGGGCGAGATCATCCTGGTGGAGGACAAGGCCGAACTGATGCGCAAGCTGGGCAAGAAGCAGCTCACGCTGCAACTGGCGCAGCCGCTGGCGCAGTTGCCCGACGGGCTGGCGGGGCGCTCGCTGGAACTGTCCAAGGGCGGCAACGCGCTCACCTACACCTACGACGCCAAGAGCGAGCACTCGGGCATCGCCGAACTGCTGCAGGCGCTGGACGCGGCGGGCGTCGCCTTCAAGGACCTGCAGACCGAGCAGAGCTCGCTGGAGGACATCTTCATCAGCCTGGTGCACCGGGAGCAGAGCGCATGAACCTGCAGGCCGTCCGCGCGATCTACCTGTTCGAGATGGCGCGCACCTTTCGCACGCTGCTGCAAAGCATCGTCTCGCCGGTGGTCTCCACCGCGCTCTACTTCGTGGTGTTCGGCTCCGCGATCGGCTCGCGCATCCCGGAAGTGGGCGGCGTCAGCTACGGCGCCTTCATCGTGCCCGGGCTGGTGATGCTGTCGCTGCTGACGCAGAGCATCTCCAACGCCTCGTTCGGCATCTACTTTCCCAAGTTCACCGGCACCATCTACGAGCTGCTGTCGGCGCCGGTGTCGCCGCTGGAGGCGGTGGTCAGCTACGTCGGCGCCGCCGCCACCAAGTCGATCTTCCTCGGCGCCGTGATCCTGTGCACGGCGGCGCTGTTCGTCCCGCTGAAGATCCTGCACCCCGGCTTCATGGTGCTGTTCCTGGTGCTGACGGCGGTGACCTTCAGCCTGCTCGGGTTCATCATCGGCATCTGGGCCGACGGCTTCGAGAAGCTGCAGTTCATCCCCACGCTGGTGATCACGCCGCTGACCTTCCTGGGCGGCAGCTTCTACTCGATCGACATGCTGCCGCCGTTCTGGCAGAAGGTGACGCTGTTCAACCCGGTGGTCTACCTGGTGAGCGGCTTCCGCTGGAGCTTCTACGGTCTGTCGGACGTCGGCGTGGAGGTCAGCCTGGCCATGACGCTGTTGTTCATGGGGCTGTGCCTGGCCGGGGTGACCTGGATCTTCCGCACCGGTTACCGGCTGAAAAACTAGGCCCGCTGCCAGCTGTGCCACAGCGCCCAGGCCGCCGTGGCGATCAACAGCAACGCCACGCCGCGTCCCAGCGCGACCTGCCCGTCGGCCGAGTGCACCAGCCGCCGGCGCAGGCCGGCCGCGCCCAGCGCCACGCCGCCATACACGCCGACCTGCATCAGCGTCACGATGGCGCCCATCAGCACCGCCTGCAGCGCCAGTGAGCCCCGCTCCGGGTGCATGAACTGCGGGAAGACGGCGACCGTGAACACGTACGCCTTGGGATTGAGCAGGCAGGTGGCCAGGGCGCGGAAGAAGGTCTGGCTCGCCGTGCGCGAAGACCCGGCGCCCACCTCGCCCAGCGCCCCCGGCGCTCGCCACAGGTTCCAGCCGATCCAGCCAACATAGAGCGCGCCCGCCACCAGCAGCGCATTGAAGGCGGCCGGCAGCGCCTGCAGCAGCAGGCCGACGCCCAGCGTGCCCATGGCCACGTGGGCCATGCCGCCGGCCACGAGGCCGGCCAATGCGGCAAAGCCGCCGCGCCGGCCGTCGGCCAGCGTGCTCGAAAGCACGAATGCCATGTCCATGCCGGGCAGGGCGATGATGCCGAAGACCAGGAGGGCGAAGAGCCAGAGCGCGTCCATGTTTTGCAGTTCAGGGTTGGGATGGCGGGCAGTGTGCTGCCCCATACCTGACACGGAACGGCAGGTTTTCTGCCTACACTGCGAACATGCGCGCAAGCCGGCTCCTTTCCATCCAGATGCTGCTGGAAACCCGCGGCCGGATGGCCGCGCCGGCGCTGGCCGCGGCGCTCGAGGTCTCCGTCCGCACCCTGTACCGCGACATCGACGAACTGACGGCCGCCGGCGTGCCGGTGTACGCGGAGCGCGGCCGCGCCGGCGGCTTCCAGCTGTTGCCCGGATGGAAGACCACGCTGACCGGCTTCACCCCCGCCGAGGCGCAGGCGGTGTTCCTCTCCGGGCTGGGCGGGCCGGCGGCGGACCTGGGCCTGGGTGCGCAGGTGCGCAGCGCCCAGCTGAAGCTGCACGCGGCGCTGCCGGCGCCCATGCGCGGCGCGGCGCGCCGGGTCAGCGACAAGCTGCACCTGGACCCTGTCGAGTGGTACCGCGAGGCCGACCCGCTGCCCGAGCTGGCCACCGTGGCTTCCGCCGTCTGGGACGAGCGCCAGCTGGAGATCGCCTACGAAAGCTGGACGCGCACGGCGCGGCAGGTGGTGCACCCGCTCGGCCTGGTGCTGAAGGCCGGCGCCTGGTACCTGGTGGCCGCGCGCGAGCAGAAGGTGCGCACCTTCCGCGTCTCCAACATCAGCGCGGCACGGGTCCTGGAGGACCGGTCCTCCGTGCGGCCGCGCGGCTTCGACCTGGCGCGGCATTGGGCCGCGTCGGTGCAGCGCTTCGAGCGCGATCTGTACGCCGGCGAGGCGGAAGTGCTGGCAACCGCGCGTGGCCTGGCCGACCTGCGGCGACTGGGCGCGGCCTTGGCGCGAGCTTTGCGCGAGGTTCCCGAGCCACCCGCAGCCGATGGCCGCGTCCAGGTCCGCATCCCGATCGAATCCGTGGAACAGGCCGCCGGCATGCTGCTGCGGCTGGCGCCCGGGGTCGAAGTGCTGAAGCCGGCGCCGCTGCGGCGCGCGGTGGCCGAACGCATCGTTGCGGCCGGCCGGTGTTACGGCCTGCGCGTGCGGCCCTGATTCAATCGCGGATCCGGGCGCGGCCCGCGCCCGCGGCCGGCTTCGGCCACCACCTGTTGCAGCCCGCGGAGATCGATGCCCTGCAGAAGCTGCTGGGCTCGCTGCAGCGCGTCAGGTCCTGAGCTTGCGGCCCACGTGGCCTTCGACGGCGTCGATCTTGCTGCGCAGGCGCGAGTCGGTGCCGGCGCGGTAGTCCACCTTCATGTTCATCGAGATGCGCGGGCAGTCGGACTGCAGCGCGCGGAAGCAGTCGGTGACCACGCCCATCACCTGCTCCCAGTCGCCCTCCAGGATGGTCCCCATGGGCGTCAGCTGGTAGGGCACGCCGCTGCGGTCGATGAGGTCGACGATGCGCGCAACCTGGCGGCTCATGCTTTCCCCCTGGCCGGCGGGCGCCATCGCGAATTCGAGCAGGACCATCTGGATCTCCCAAGGCACGGGGCATCCCGCGCCGCTATCTTGCCTCAGCTCGGCGGTGGCGCAAACCGGGTGATCTCCTCCCTGGCGAATGCGATGAAGGCGCGGGTGCGGGCCGGCAGCAGGCGCGCGTGCGGATAGACGATGCTGATCGGCCGCGGCGGCGGCTCGAACTGCTCCAGCACGATGCGCAGGCTCTTTTGCGCCACCAGCGGCTCCACCTGGTAGGAAAGGAACATGCCGAAGCCGGCACCCTCGGCGCAGGCCTGCACCGCCGGCCAGACGTGGTTGAACTCCAGGTTGCCCGCCACCGGCACCTGGAAGCTACGGCCGTCCTCCTGGAAGTCGCCCCAGGCCGCGCGGTCGGACAGGATGCGGATGCAGTTCGCTCTGCGCAGGTCCCTCGGGTGCGCCGGTGTGCCGTGCCGCCGCAGGTACGCGGGCGTGGCCACGACCACCCGGCGGATCTGGCCGAGCGGCTGGGCCACCAGCGAGGAGTCTTCCAGCCGGCCGATGCGGATGCCGAGGTCCAGCCCTTCCTCCAGCAGGTTCACCACCCGGTCCAGCAGCAGGGTGGTGCAGCGCATCCCCGGGTGGCGCTGGACGAAGCGGGTGACCACCGGCGCCACGTACATCTGGCCGAACAGCACCGGCGCGGTGATGTGCAGGTGGCCGGCCGGGGCCGCGGCGCCCGCGCGCAGCGCCTGCTCGGCATCGTCCAGCGCCGCCAGCACGTGGCGCGAGCGCTCCAGGTGCTGGCGCCCTTCTTCGGTCAGCGCGATGCGGCGGGTGGTGCGGTGGAACAGGCGCACGCCCAGTTCGCGCTCGTACGCCGCCAGCGCCCGCACCACCGCCGGCTGCGAACTGCCCTGCGCCAGCGCGGCGGCCGTGAGGCTGCCGCCGTCGGCGATCCTGACGAAAGTCTGCATGGCGCGGAACTTGTCCATGGGCGGGGATATTACTGCGCGCGACGCAGCAGTGAACTGCAGTGGACACCATTTATTCCAGGAGGCGCAGGAAAGAAAATCGCCTGCATGAACTCCATCAGGAATGCACCGGCGCCCTGGCACGAGGGCGAGCGCGCGCTGCACGCACGCGCCGGCGTGGCCGACCGGCTGGCCGAAGCAGGCACGGCCATCCTGCGCGACCACATGCCGGCGCAGCACCAGGCCTTGTTCGCCGAACTGCCGCTGCTGTACGCCGGCACGCTGGATGCCGAGGGCCAGCCCTGGGCCTCGGTGCTGGCCGGCCCGCCGGGCTTCGCGCATGCCCGCACGCCGCGCCTGCTTCGGGTGGAGGCGCAGCCGCTGGCGGGCGACGCGGCCGCCGGCAACTTCAGTGCCGGCGCCCCCATCGGAGTGCTGGGCCTGCAGGCCCAGACGCGCCGGCGCAACCGCCTGAACGGCTGGATCGCCGAGAGCGATGCGCTGGGTTTCACGGTGGAAGCGGGGCAGAGTTTCGGCAACTGCCCAAGGTTCATCCAGCCGCGGGATCTGCGGCATGCGCCGGCGGCCGGGGAGCCCTCGGTGCGGATGCTGCCGGCGCTTGACGCCGCTGCACTGCGGCTCGTGCGGGAAGCCGACACCTTCTTCATCGCTTCCGCCCACCCCGAGGCGCGCCGCAGCCGCGACCCGGCGGCCGGCGTGGACGTGTCGCACCGCGGCGGTCCGGCCGGCTTCGTCCAGTTGGACGCGCGCGGCTTGCTGCTGGTACCCGACTACGCCGGCAACACCTTCTTCAACACGCTGGGCAACCTGCTGCTGGAGCCGCGCTGCGGCCTGCTGTTCGTCGATTTCGCCAGCGGCGAACGGCTGCAGCTGGCGGCCCGCGCCGAACTGCGCTGGGACACGGGTGCGCGGTCGCTGCGCCTGGAGGTGCTGCGCGCGGTGCATTCCACCGGCGGCCTGCCGCTGCGCCTGGCCGGCTGAGGGCAGGCGCTATTGCGGCAGCGGCACCACCGCCGGCCCGTTGCAAGCTGCGCGTGACGACGGCGCCACGCTCGTCACGCAGGCCAGCTTGAACAGCGGCCGGCCGGAGGTGCGGCGGACATCGAGCAGCACGTACAGCGGACGCGTCGCCGCCAGCGAAAAGGCATACCAATCCCCCTGCGTGCCCAGCTGCGTGGCCTCCACCGGCCGGCCCGCCAGCACGGCCAGCTGGGGCTGCTGCGTCACGTATTCGAGGGCCAGCTCGCCCTCCCGCGGGTCGACCCGCACCGCGTTCTGCACCGACCAGGCGAAGTACAGGAAGGGCAGGAAGGGCAGCGGCGCCAGCCAGTAGAGGCGCCTCTGCAGCAGCCAGCCCGCCAGCACCCCCAGGGCCAGGGCGCCGGCGATGTAGGGCAGGGCGAACGCCACCGCGAAGCCCACCGCCAGGGCGGCGCTGGAGGAAACGACGTAGGCCACGCCGGCCCCGGCCACCAGCAGCACCACCAGCAGGCCCACGCCCTTGAAGCGGCCGAGCGCATGGGCGGCCGCGCCGGCCAGGGCCAGGGGCAGCAGGAGCAGGGGAATGTTCATCGGCGAGAGAAATGTACAGGCGGGCCGGCGCGGATGTCGATTCCCCTGGGCTTCGTTCGTCGTAGGGCAGGGAACGGATTGCACCGTCCCTCACCAACCCAACGGAGAACTCCATGCCCATGCTCGACAACTACCTCTTCTTCAGCGGCAACTGCGCCGACGCCATGCGCTTCTACGAGCGCACGCTGGGCGGCAAGCTGGAAGCCATGATGACCTACGCCGACTCGCCGGAGCCCGCCAACTGCCCGGCGAACTCGAAGGGCTTGATCATGCATGCCCGCCTCATCCTCGACGGCCGCGCGTTGATGGCGTCCGACTCGCCGCCCGAATACCAGAAGCCCATGACCGGCTTCGCGCTGTCGCTGGGCTACCCCACCGCGGACGAGGCGCGCCGCATCTTCGACGCGCTGGCCAAGGGCGGCAGCGTCACCATGCCGATGCAGAAGACCTTCTGGGCCGAGGCCTACGGCATGTTGACCGACCAGTACGGCACGCCCTGGATGGTGGGCGGCGGCCTGATCCAGGGCTGAGGCGGGCCTTCAACCGGGCCGGGCGCGGGGGAAAAAGGCCGGTGTTAAGCTGGCCTTTCCGCCCCCTGAAGCTGAGAAGAGGAGACACCGTGCCCGGACTGCTGCCCAACGTCGATCCCCAAGGCCTGCTCGAATTTTCCGTGGTCTACACGGACCGCGCGCTCAACCACATGTCGCGCAGCTTCCAGGGCGTGATGAAGGACATCTCGGCGATCCTGAAGGAGGTGTACGGCGCACATTCCGTGGCCCTGGTGCCGGGCAGCGGCACCTTCGGCATGGAATCGGTGGCGCGCCAGTTCGCCGCCGGCCGGGACGTCATGGTGCTGCGCAACGGCTGGTTCAGCTATCGCTGGACCCAGATCTTCGAGATGGGGAGCATCCCCGCCAGGTCCACCGTGCTGAAGGCGCGCCGCACGACGGCCGGTGCGACCGCGCCCTGGATTCCCGCGCCGCTGCCCGAAGTGACACGCGCCATCCGCGAGGAGAAGCCGGCGGTGGTGTTCGCACCCCACGTCGAAACCGCCTCCGGGATGATCCTGCCGGACGACTACCTGCGCACGGTGGCCGACGCCGTGCATGCCGAAGGCGGCCTGTTCGTGCTGGATTGCATCGCCTCCGGCGCCATGTGGGTGGACATGCAGGCCACCGGCGTCGACGTGCTGATCTCGGCGCCGCAGAAGGGCTGGAGCAGCTCGCCCTGCTGCGCGATGGTGATGCTGTCCGAGCGCGCCCGCAAGGCGATCGACGGCACCACCAGCTCCAGCTTCGCCATGGACCTGAAGAAGTGGCTGCAGATCATGGAGGCGTACGAAGGCGGCGCCCACATGTACCACGCCACCCTGCCCACCGACGCGCTCACGCGCCTGCGCGACACCATGAAGGAAACGCAGGCCTACGGCTTCGCGAAGGTGAAGGCGGAACAGGCCGAACTCGGGCGCAAGGTGCGCGAGCTGTTCGAAAGCCGCGGGCTGCCCAGCGTGGCCGCCGAGGGCTTCAAGGCGCCCGGCGTGGTGGTGAGCTACTCCAGCGACCCGGACATCCAGTCAGGCAGGAAATTCCTGGACGAGGGCCTGCAGACGGCCGCCGGGGTGCCGCTGCAATGCGACGAGGGCAGCGACTTCAAGACCTTCCGCGTCGGCCTGTTCGGCCTGGAAAAATGGCACAACGTCGACCGGACGGTGGGCCAGCTGCGGGCTGCGCTGGACCGCGTGGGCGTCACCGCCCCGGCCCAGCCCCAGCCCGCCTGAGGCCTCAGGGGGCCTTCTTCAGCTTGCCCTTGGGCAGGACGGTCGTCATCGGCGGCATCGGCCGGTCCGACGTGCTGCCTTCCTTCGGGGGCGAAGTGTCCTTCTTGGGCTTCTTCGACAATTTGTTGCTGCGCTGTTCGCCTTTGGGCATGGTGAGCTCCTTCCGTTGTTTGCAGCAATGTAGCAAAGCGGCGGACCCGGAGTCCAAGACTCCGGTGGGACGGAGCTGGCGGCTGTCGTGATTTCCCGACGCCCCGCACCGCCGCGGCGCACCAGTACTGGACCTTGTAGGCTGGGTTCGCGCCAGCGACCCCAGCGATTCACCCTCGAGGCGCGGACTCTAGCCCGCTACCACGCGGCCCTTCGCGATCCCCGTCGTCCCCACCACCAAGTGGAAATCGGTTCCCGCAGGCAGCTTCGGAAGCGCGACCGCCGGATGAAGGAGTTCCAGTGCCAGTGTCTGCGGTCCCGCCGTGGCGAAGGCCTGGACCACCGGCTGCGCCAGCCGCGCCGTGAAGCCGTGCCGGCCCACCAGCACCGTGCACAGCCCGGCGGCGGGATCCAACGCCTGCACCAGTTCCGCCGGCAGCGCGGCTGCTTCGACCTGCACCTGCAACTGCGGCGCGAAAACGCTGCCGACCGCAAAGTCCGTGACCGGAGGAGCCTTGCGCGGAATCTTGCGCATCAGGTAGCCGATCAGGTTGCCAACCGCGGGCAGCCACATCACCAGCAGCAGGGTACCCACGTCGCGCAAGGTGGACGGATTCGGCGCGTACTTGCGGATGACTCCGCCGGACAAGGCCAGGAGCAGCATGACGGCCATTGCCATGCGGCGGCGGGAAGGGGTGACGGTGAAGGCCATCGCGCATTGTGCGCGGGAGCCGCGAAAGCTCAGCGTCTCAGCAGCCTGCCCATGACGAACACCGCCGCCAGCGTGAGCGCGATCGCCCGGAAAGGGATGGGCCCCGGTACTTGCCGGCGCATGGCGGTGCCGCTCGGCGAAAGATGGATGCCGGGCTGGTCGACGAAGCCACTCGTGACGAAGCGAGTGTCTGCCTGGGGTTCGAACGGCTCATCGTTCGCGCCGAGGTCGTACTCCACTTCGGGCGGGTGGGTGTCACCGGTGAGCTTCAGGCGGTTCTTCGGATGGGGCATGCTGGACGTCCTTCGGTGCGTCGTTTTCGAAGATCCAATCTAGACGCGATTTCGGCCACAGTGGGTAGGAGCAGGGCGCGGAAAAGCGGATGGCGTCAATTTCGGCAATGTCATGCCGAGCTTGACCCGGCGTCTACGCCGCGGGGCCTCAGAGTGGCTCGGATTGCCCGCAGGCGCGCCTGCCCCCGGACATTTGGATTGGCAGGAAGTCGAGGACTTTCTTTTGAAAAGAGCGAAGGCTTTTGCCTAAGGAGTCGATTGACCCCCTCGACTACCATCCTCAAAAGGGAGAAGGTGTCGTGGCCAGAAAAAAGCGTCAAGGCAATGCGGAAGACATCATGGACACGATCGCGTTGCTGCCTTGGTGGTTGGGCGTGGCGCTGGCGGTCGCAAGCTACGTGGTCTTGCATTGGCTCGCTACGCGGCCGCAGCCGACAATCGACCCCCGCCAGATCGGTGCCATCCTCGCTCCGATGTACGTGGCCGCCATCGCCGGAGTGATGCAGTTTGTGGCGCCCATTCTGTGCCTGTCTGGCGCGTTGGTTTCGTTCTTGAAGCGGAAGAAGCGCTCGAGCCTGGTGGTCAAGGTTACAGAGTCTCCCAGTGCGGACGCCCTCAGCGGAATGTCCTGGCGCGAATTCGAGATGCTGGTGGGCGAGGCGTTTCGCTTGCAAGGCTATTCCGTGGCAGAAACTGGCGGGTCCGGCCCCGATGGCGGTATCGACCTGGTGTTGCGGAAGGGATCGGAATCTTTCCTGGTGCAGTGCAAGCAGTGGAAGGCCTTCAAGGTCGGCGTCGATGTCGTGCGCGAACTCTATGGAGTGATGGCTGCACGAGGCGCCGCGGGCGGGTTCGTCGTGACGTCTGGAAGCTTCACCGAGGAGGCTTCGGCGTTCGCGCAGGGGCGCAACGTCAAGCTGATTGCTGGTACCCAGCTACACGGACTGCTTAAGCAAGCCAAAGCTTCTTTGCCACCCAAGCCAAGCTCACTTCAGGCGCCGGACCGGCCGGCAGAGGCGCGCTCGCACACTGGCGCAGAGCCGACGCCGCAGTGTCCTGCCTGCAATGCGGCCATGGTCCGCAGG